>JBCCLX010000105.1:0-11763 GCA_039026635.1 Pseudomonadota bacterium | reverse complement strand
GCGCCCGTCGCCTCGGGCGGCATCGGCATCACTCCGGCAGAATGAGGCCCGCCATGACGATGCAAGACCAAAAGCTGCCGCTGGCAAAGAACGGCGAGATCATCCCGGATTGGGCGGCGCGCCTGGGCCTCGGCGTGATGATCGGTTCGCTGGTCCTGACAGCCTGGATCAGCATGGGGCGCGATCACACACCACCGACCGCGGTCTCGACGACGCCGGTGACGGCGGAGCGGATGATCGTGTTCGCCGACAAGGAGCGCGGCGATGGCCGCGTCATCCTACACGATGCTGAGACCGGCGCCCTGATCGCCGATCTCGCGCCTGAGGAGAGCGGGTTCGTCGGCAGCCTAGAGCGCGTCGTCGCCTATCGCCGCAATGCCCGCGGCCTCACCATGAGCGCGCCCTTCCGCCTCACCGCTCACGAGGACGGCAAGATCTCGCTCTTCGACACAGCGACCGGCCAGATGATCGACATCAATGCCTTCGGGCCGGGCAATGCGAAGTCTGCTGCTGCCCTTTTCTGATCGCAGGGCAGAGATCAAAAAAAGAAGAGGACTGGGAAACATGAAATTCTTTGCGCGAGAGCGCCTGGAGGTCGACTGCAAGGTGATCGTGACGAACACCTTCGACAGCCTCGAGGCCCATGTGGAGCTACCCGAGAGCGTGAAACTCGCTCCCGGCGACGAGGTGCTGGTCCACGGCCGGCCCATCGAAGTGCCCTATGGCGAAGTGCAGTCCTTCGAGCGCCGCGCCACCGTGACCCGCGCCCATGTGATCGAACGCATGTGGACCAAGGCGACGGGCGATCTCGAATACATGGAGCTGCTGGAGTTCTCCTTCTCCGAGGAGGCCCTGTCATGAACGCGCACAGCAAGAAAATGACCTCTGGCGAGGTCGTCGCCCGCGAGATCCAGGGCGATTTCGCGGTCAATGAAACGACGCGCATGGCGCAGGAGACCACCCTCCTCGACCCGCGTTTCTACACCACTGATTTCGCCGCGCTGGACGCGACGAATGTGGAGCCCGTGCGCGGGGACTGGGACAAGCTGCTCGCCGAGATGCGGGCCGATCCGAACAAGGGCCACTTCAAGAAGAACGAGGAGTGGGACAAGATCGACTTCGATGCGCTGAGCCCGGATCTGCGCCGCGAGTTCATCGATTTCCTCGTCAGCTCGCTGACGGCCGAGTTCTCGGGCTGCGTGCTCTACAAGGAAATGAAGCGCCGCGGGTCCAACAAGGACATCTGTGAGCTCTTCAGCTTCATGAGCCGCGACGAAGCGCGCCATGCGGGCTTCATTAACGATGCGCTCAAGGAGTTCGACATCGGGGTGAACCTCGGCTTCCTGACGAAGACGAAGAAGTACACCTACTTCCGCCCGAAGTTCATCTACTACGCCACCTATCTCTCAGAGAAGATCGGCTACGCGCGCTACATCACGATCTATCGGCACCTGGAAAAGAACCAGGACCAGCGGTTCCACCCGATCTTCAAGTGGTTCAAGCAGTGGTGCAACGATGAGTTCCGCCACGGCGAGGCCTTCGCGCTCCTGATGCGGGCCGACCCGAAGCTGACCTCGGGCACGAACCGGCTCTGGATCCGCTTCTTCCTGCTCGCCGTCTTCTCGACGATGTGGATCCGCGACCACATGCGCCCCGCCTTCCATGAGGCGCTTGGCGTCGACATCGACGACTACGACAAACGGGTGATCGGGCTGACCTCCGAGATCTCGCGGCAATGCTTCCCCATCGAGCTCGACCTCTCGGACAAGTTCTATGCGGATTGCGAGCGGCTCTCGGCCATCAACATGAAGATGGCGGCCTGCAAGGGACCCATCGGGGCGGTGCGCCGCGCGGGTCTCGGGCTTCGGGCTGCGGGGATCTTCCTGCGCATGTATCTCCGCCCCGTAAAGGAGAACACGCCGCCCGAAGACGTCCGCCTCGAGCCCGTTTGGTGAGGACCGCGACGCGATGATCTCCCTGCCCCCCGTCCTGCTCGCCGTGCTGGCCGCCCTCTTCCTGTGGTGGTTCAGCACGGGCGTGCTGCTCTGGCTCGCCCGTCGCGCGCTTGCGGCGGATGCCGGGGGCATGGACGGCGGGGGCGCGGGCATCGTGCTGAGTGGGGGCCAAGGATGGCGCCGAGGGCAGACAACTGCGCTCATCGGCGCATCGGGGCTCCTGATCGTCTCGCTCTGGGGGGCCGCCGCGCTCGGCAATCTGGCGACGGTGGAGGGCGCTTATCTCTCGTTCCTCTGCGGGCTTGGCGCCTGGGGCTTTGTGGAGCTGACCTTCCTCACGGGCGTCCTTACCGGCCCGATCACCCGACCCTGCCCTCCGCAGGCGACGGGGTTGCGCCGGTTCGGCCTCGCCGTCGGCACGCTCCTCTGGCATGAGCTGGCTATCCTGGCCGTGGGCGCTGTCCTTATCGCGCTCACTTGGGGAGCGCCGAACCAGACAGGGACGTGGAGCTTCGCGCTTCTGATGGCGCTCCGGATCTCGGCCAAGCTCAACCTCTTCCTTGGCGTGCCTTATCCGCCGACGGCTCTTCTGCCCGGGCCGCTGGCGCATCTCGAGAGCTACTTTCGGGTGCGCCGCTTTACCCTGCTTCTGCCGCTCGCCGTGACGACGGCAACAGCGCTCGCAACGCTGGTGGCCTGGCGGGCAGCAAGCCCAGGGCTCGACCCCTTCAGCGCCACGGCCTACGCGCTGTTCTGGACCCTGCTGGTGCTCGGGATCGCCGAGCACTGGTTCCTCATTCTGCCCGTTCGGGAAAGCGCTCTGTGGCGTTGGTTCCTCGAGCGGGAGGAAACCCCCGATCCCACCTCTCGGAATGCGCTCCACGTGGCGAAAGGCCGCGTCAAAGCGTCCGAGGCTGGCGTCGTCGGCACGCTTCGACCATACGTAGGCGCTACGACCGATGGCACCGGTAAAGACAAGGGTGGCTCCGCCAGCCCGGAAGCCGCCTGACAAAGGAGCCCAGGACCCAATGGACTACGACGCATTCTTCAAAGCCCGCATCGATGACTTGCACGACGAGGGCCGCTACCGGGTCTTTCACGAGCTTGAGCGTCATCAGGGCCAGTTCCCGCAGGCGACGCGGCATAACACGCAGTCCAACCAACGGGTCGTGACTGTCTGGTGCTCGAATGACTATCTGGGGATGGGTCAGCACCCTGAGGTGATGGCGGCCATGAAGGACGCGATCGATCAGTGCGGCGCCGGGGCTGGCGGGACGCGCAACATCTCGGGCACCAACATCCATCACGTGACGCTGGAGGGCGAGCTGGCGGATCTGCATGGCAAGGAGGCAGCCCTCCTCTTCACCTCCGGCTACGTCTCCAACTGGGCGGCCCTCGGCACGCTTGGTTCGCAGATGCCCGGTGCCGTGATCCTCTCGGACGCGCTCAACCACGCGAGCATGATCGAGGGCATCCGCCACAGCCGCGCCGAGAAGCGCATCTGGAAGCACAACGACGTCGAGGATCTCGACCGAAAGCTCGGCGAGATCGGGGCCGGACGGCCGAAGATCGTGGCCTTCGAGAGCGTCTATTCGATGGATGGCGACATCGCGCCGATCGCGGAGATCCTGGACGTCTGCGAGGCGCATGGCGCGCTCAGCTACATCGATGAGGTCCATGCGGTGGGCATGTACGGTCCCCGCGGCGGCGGCGTGGCCGAGCGCGAAGGCCTGATGGACCGGATCACGGTGATCGAGGGGACGCTTGGCAAGGCCTTCGGCGTGATGGGCGGCTACATCGCTGCCTCCGCGGCGCTCTGCGATTTCGTGCGGTCCTATGCCTCGGGCTTCATCTTTACGACCGCTCTGCCGCCGGCTGTGGCCGCTGGGGCGGCGACGGCCATTCGGCACCTGAAGGACAGCTGTGAAGAGCGGGAGATCCAACAGGCGCGCGTGGCGGAGCTGCGGACGCGCCTCGATCAGATCGGCATCCCTCATCTGCCCAATCCGAGCCATATCGTGCCGGTGATGGTGGGCGATCCGGTCAAGTGCAAATGGCTCTCTGACCGGCTCCTCGACGAATGGGGCATCTACGTCCAGCCGATCAATTATCCGACCGTGCCGCGTGGGACGGAGCGTCTGCGCTTCACCCCGGGCCCGCTCCATGGGCCGGAGGATCTCGACCGGCTGACCGAAGCGCTTTCTTCGCTCTGGAGCGAGTGCAAACTCGCCCGCATCCCCTGCGCGGCCCAGTAACCGGGTAGGACCGGGAGCCCCGCGATGCCGCCACCGCCGCCGCCTCTGCCTACAACCGATGGGCTGGAGGCGGTGGAACACCGTGTTCAGCCTGTCGCGCCCGCGGGGCGGGATCCTGGCACGGGATCGCCGCCGGCAGCGGGGGGTGCAGCGCCTGCACCGGCCAAGGCGGCGCGCGGCATGCCGCGTAGCCGCCTCACCTATGACCGACCCGCTCAGACGACGGGGCATCATGCGGGCGAGCAGGTTGTCACGCTGACCTGTTACCGCTTCCGCAGCCCTCTCGCGCGGCTGCGTCAACTCGGCACCATGGCCTTGGGCCCAAAGGCGCTTGCGCGTCTGCCCGGCTGTGGCTTTGCCCGCATGATGGGGACAGGGACCGGCGAGGGCTTCGATCCCTCCCCCAACACCGCGGTCTGGACGGTCTTGGCGGCCTGGCAGGATCGCGCGGCGGCACGGGAGGGTCTTTCAGCGCCGCCTTATGCAAAGCGCGCCGCTTGGGCGGACGAGCACTGTACGATGGTGTTGAGCCCGCTCAGCACCACGGGCCGCTGGGGCGGCATGGCGCCCTTCGAGGCCGAGCGCAGTGGGTCTTCGGATGGACCTGAGGACGAGCTTGGCGATCGCCCGCTCGCGGTCCTCACGCGCGCGACGATAAAGCCGCGCCACGCGATAGCCTTCTGGCGCCGCGTCCCGGCGATCAATCGTCAGATCGCCGCTGGGCCGGGCATGCTCTTTCGGATGGGCATGGGCGAGGTACCGCTTCTCCATCAGGTGACCTTCAGCATTTGGCGCAGTGCGGAGACGATGCGCGCCTTCGCCTATGGCGGCGAGGGCCATCGCAGCGCCATCGCGGCCGTCCGATCAGGCGACTGGTTCTCCGAGGAGCTTTTCGCACGCTTTGCCGTGCTCGAGGCCTCGGGGGAATGGAACGGGAAACCGCTCCTCAGCTGAAGACACGTCAAAGCACTGGGCCTTCCCGCGGCCCCCCCCCCCATAAAGACGGGCGCCGCAACCGCGGCGCCCTTCTTTGTCTGGATGGTCTGCCCTGGGATCTCTGCATGGCCCAGGGCAGGTTTTGGCGATCGGCGATCAGTAGACGCCGGGGATGTTGCCGTCCGGATACTGCGGCTGGAAGTGATGATCCGCCGCCCACTGGTACCAGTCCTGCACCACCGGCCCGCTCAGGATGATGCCGATGCCGCCCGTGAGCGTCGTCAGCACCGCGAACCACCAAGCCCAGCGGTGGATCGACTCCATGGTGGCGTTGAAGCCCATGGTCCACCGCCAGAACAGCGCCGCCCGCTCCGAGGCCGTCCCGCGGTCAACGATCTGCTCGATCTCACGATCCGCGCCGAGGCGCGAGCACGCCAGGATCGTGGCCCCATGCATCGCGAAGAGCAGCGCCGATCCGAAGAGGAACAGGATCGAGAGCGCATGGAACGGGTTGTAGAACAGGTTCCCGTGGGCGACTGAGAAGTTCAGCGTCCAGTCGAGATGGGTGAAGATCCCGTAGGGCACGGCCTCCGACCAGGACCCCATCAGGATCGGGCGGAAGAGGCCGAGCACGAGGAACAGCCAGATCGCCGAGGCGAAGGCATAGGCCACGTGCTTGCCCATGCCGAGCGACTGCGCGCGCTCCCATGTCCGAACCCACCAGAGCAGGACGGAGATCAGCAGGAAGAGCGAGGCGATCAGGAACCAGCCGCCCTCGTGCAGCGGCGGGAACGAGAGCCCGTACTCCGGCGCTGGGGGATCGAGCGAGAGGTAGAACAGGTTCCCCACGAACTGCAGCGGGTTCCAGTTGACCGAGGCGAGCATGTTGAGCCCGACGATCACGAACCAGAGCGTGCCGCAGAGGATCGAGGCCAGGCCGAGGCCGCCGAGGTAGATCGGTCCGATCTGCGCGTTACCGATCGCCCCGACGAGCCAGGAGAAGCCGCCCTCACCCGAACGGGACCAGGTGTTTCTGTCAGACGCGATCCCAGCCTCGGGCTCGCCACGCACCTGGGTCTGCGTGAAGATATTCTGATATTCGATCATTGGCATGGTTCATATCCTCACGAAAGGAAGGAGCCTTCTTCGGTCGGGCCCCAGATCGGAAGCTCCGGCCACCAGATCCACCAGTCCGCCCACACGCCTTCCCAGGCCGGGCCCGAGATCACGATACAGACCGCCGACCAGAAGCCCGCGTTCAGCGCCAGGAAGAGGCCGAGGCGGTGAATGCCGAGGGTGCCGATCGAGTAACCGATGAGGTCGCGGAAGTAGGTATCTTCATGCTCCGGCGTCTTCACCGCTTGACCCTTCTCCGGGTTCACCGCCGAGAGGACGAGCGAGCCATGGAGCGCGAGCGCAAGGCAGGTGGTGAAGAAGAACGTCACCGCGATCATATGCGCCGGGTTGTACAGGAAGTTGCCGTAGGTGTAGCCGACGTAGGACACCCAATCGAGGTGACTGAAGATGCCATAGGGGAAGGCATACCCCCAGGCGCCGAGCAGCACCGGGCGGATCACCTGCAGCGTGAAGTAGGCGAAGATCGCGAAGCTGAAGGCGATGGGCACATGTAGGCCCATGCCGAGCTTGCGGCTGATCTCCACCATGCGCAGCGCCCAGCTGACAAAGGCACCCAGCGCACAGATGCTGATCATCTGGAAGAGCCCGCCTTCATCGATCGGGGCCAGCCCGAGGCCGACGTCGATCGAGGGCGGTGCGATATGGATGGTCCAAAGGTTGACGCCATCCATGGTCTGCGCCTGCATCGAGGCGCCATAGGCGATCAGCATGGTTCCGAGGACGGCAAAAAACACACTCGTGACCCCGAAGAAGCCTACGTAAAAAGGCCCCACCCAGAAGTCGAACATGTCTCCGCCGATAATCGTTCCGCCCCGGACGCGGTACTTTCTCTCGAAGTTGAGCAAGGCCATTGAATTTTCCTCCGTGCATCTGGCCCGCGGCATGCGCGGCCGCCAGCACCTTGAGCCTCCATGGTCCGCTGGGGCCGGCGCGGCATTGAGCCGGCCCCAGCGCTCTTGTTTGTGCGGCGTCAGCCGATCCGGGTGTCCATCTCGATCATCGTCTCGGAAACCGAAGCGGTCGCCGGGCCGTCAAGCCAGTTGAACCGATCGGTCGACAGCACCACCAAGTGGATGAGTGCCGCGAGCGAGAACAGGAAGATCGCCTGAGCGATCAGCACTGTGCGCGGATCGAAGACGAGCCAGATTTTGTAGAACTTCTGCATCTCTTAGGTCCTCCTCACACGAGCGCCGACAGGGCGGCCTCAGCGACGCGGGTAGCCCCCTCGATCGCCGTGTAGCCCTCGACGGTGGGCGGGAACCAAGGACGCCAGAGCCACACGAGCAGGTGCGCAACCACGGCAACGCCGGTAAAGAGCACGAGGCCGCTCATGTAGACTTCGTGGAAGTCCTTCGCCTCTTCGTCCGTAAGGCCCGTAAGCGAGCCTTTTTCTTCAGCCATCAATTCACCTCCGGCTGCTGGCCCGATGTCCTCTCGCGAGGGGGCCGTTACCGCACCCGATCCCGTGCGGCGGGGATGGCGTGGAGCTTGCGCCCCCTACCAGCACCCTCCGGGGTCGCCCCCGAAGAACCTCCCCCGCTTCCGTTCCGCGGCCGGAGCCACGGGCGGGACGCGGAGCCTTCACACCGCCGGTTTCCCGGCGGATCCCGTCCCTAGCGCCAGAAGGCGAAGGGGATCACCGTATGCGCCATGCAGCTCGCCTCACGGGCGATGCTGCGGCGCTCCACGGCATGGTTCGAATGAAAGGCGTCGCCGCCGAGCCCTGCCAGGCGCGCGAGCCGAGCGATGGCCGCGATCACCAGGCAGATCGGAACGATCAGCCAGTACATCATACGATATTCCTGATCCTTCAGCCGCTTAAGCCGCACGGGATCGATCCGGTCGGTGAGCTTGGCCGTCTCGGCCGTCGGCGTGTCGGTGCCGGTCATCGCCTGGTCGAACATCGCGTCTCTCCTTCTTTGGCCTCTCGCGGGCCGCTCGATCCGGCGGGCGGCCCCGCCGGCTCCCAGATCGTCAGGCAGGCTGGAGGCCGCGCGCGGCCGCCTCCACGTGTGTCGGGGCGACCGCGCCGGCGCCTGCGGCGCGCGCATCAGCCTCGGCCGCATCGCGCAGGCGCTTGGCAGCCGAGATACGGGTCAGAACGGGCACAGCCTCGAGCCGCAGCGCGAGCGCATCCTCCGCCGCCCGCTCCCAAGGGATCTGGCGGACAAGGCGCGTGGGCGCAGGGTCGGCAGCATCGAGATCGGTGCCGAGCGGCAGGATGTGGAACAGCGCGTCGAAGAGCGCGTTGCAGATCTCCTGCACGAGATAGGTCGCACCGGCGTATCCCATGAAGGGCGTCCCCGTGGCCCGCCGGATGATGGCACCCGGGAAGCTCGCGGGGATAAACCGCGCCCGTCCGCCCGCTTCGGCGGCATACATCCGCTCGTTGTAGGAGCCGAAGAGGATCAGCGGCGGCGTCTCATGGATCGCCTTGCGGATCGTCTCGTTATCCGTTTTCGCGCCCGCGCTGCGGCTGTAGGCGAAGGTGCAGGGCATCCCCAGATCGCTCTCCAGGAAGTGCCGGATCCCCCGCGCATGCGTCTCCGCCGCCACGATCCCAAAGCTCGCGGTCGCATAAAAATCCTGGGTGACCGAGCGCCAGAGATCCCAGAGCGGCTTGATGGTCGTATGCTTCTCGCGCTCGATGAAGGGTTCAGGGTCCAAGCCGGTCAGCTCGCCCAGCTTGCGCAAGAACAGCGTCGTGCTTGTCAGCCCGATCGGCGCCTGCAGATAAGGCCTGTCCAGCGCCTCGCAGAGCCCGCGCCCGAACTCGCGATACAGGCAGATATTGACATCCGCATCGACGAGCCGACCCGTATCGGCGAGATGGCTGCCCAACGGGAAGACCATATTCACCTGGCAGCCGATGCCTTCGACTAGCCGCCGGATCTCGGCCAGATCGCTGGCGAGATTGAAGGTCCCGTAGATCGGCCCGATGAGGTTGACCCGCGGCGCCTCACCCTCCTTGCGCGGCCGAGGCTTCGGCGCCTTGCCGGCCTTGAAGCCAAACTCCGAGAACAGCCAGGCGATCGCGCGATCCGCGGCCTGCCATTGGTCTTCATCGATCGTGCGCGGCAGGAACCGCTTGATGCCTGTGCCCTGGGGCGTCACGCCCCCGCCGATCATCTCAGCGATGGAACCGGTGACGACGACCGAGGGTTCGTCGCTGCGCAGCACTTCCCAGGCGCGCTTCATCGCCCCTTCCGTACCGTCCTTCGAGAGCTCGTCTTCCGCGAGCCCCGTCACCACAATGGGCAGCTCATGGGGCGGCAGCGCATCGGTGTAATGCAGCACGCTCGTGACCGGCAGGTTCTCGCAGCCGACGGGCCCGTCGACGATCACCTGCAGCCCCTTCACCGCCGTGAAGGCGTAGACGGCGCCCCAATAGCCGCCGGCCCGATCATGATCGAGGATCAGCATGGCAGACCCTCCCAAACCTGAACCACCCGGCAGGTCCACCGCCGACCGGGGGTGGGCGGGTGGAGGAAGGCGGTGGACCTGCCGGAGCCACCGCAAAAGCAGCGCATCCCGCTCATGTCCCGATCTCCTCTTCCCGTCCCTGGCGCTCACGCATGCGCTCGAGGCTGCGCGCGAACTTGCGGCGGAACTCCGGGCGATCCTTCGGCGTCTCTTCCCAAACGCCGGCAGCCGGGCCCGTGCCCACACCCTCGAAGAAGGCGCGCATCGCATCCATCCGCGCCTTACCCTCAATGGCCGCGGCGACAACCGCGCCGAGCGAGCCTGCCCCCGCCGGCCCCATCAGCGGCCGTGCGGAGATGAGGTTGGTGAAGTAAAGCGCTGGCGTCGCTTGCTCTTTCGCCTTCTGCACAACTGGCGTCGTGCCGACAGCCAGATCCGGCTCGAAGAAGGCGAGGGCGGCCAGATCGTCCTCCAGCGAGGCGCGGAACTGGACATGCACCCCATGGGCCTCGAGCCAGGCCGCATCCTCCGCCGAGAACTCCGTGCGCGGGCAGGCCGAGCCCACATAGCGCAGATCCGCCCCGCATTCGACGAGCAGCCGCCCAACAAGCAGTTCTGACCCCTCATAGCCCGAGAGCGTGATCCGCCCGGTGATCGGCGCCTTCGCCAACGCCGCCTTGGTCGCCGCCGCAAAAGCATTGCGCGCATCATCCGTGCGCGCCTGCTTCACACCGCAGGCCTCACCGATCGCGGCCAGCCAAGCATCCGTGCCCGCAACGCCGACCGGCGCCGAGCCCACCACGGGCCGGCCCGCGGCGCGGAACTGGCGCACCGCACTCGAGTAGAAGGGATGGATCGCGGCCACCGCCGCGGCATCGAGCGCCGAATAAAGCTCGCGCCACTCGCGCACGGGCACCACCGGCCCCGCGGCCAGCCCCATCGGCGCCAGCATCCGCCCGATGATCACCGGATCGGCCGGGAACATTTCGCCTAAGAGCGCCACCGCCGGCTCTTCCGTGCGCGCGGCCGGTGCCTGCACCGGGCCCGCCTCGGCCTCACCGCGCGCATACTCCAGCATCGCCCCGGCAAGCACATCCTTGGCCTCGGCATGGGTCGGCACGCCAAAGCCCGGCACATCGATGCCGACGATCCGGACCCCATTGACCTCACGCGGCAGGAGCCGGAGCGGCACGCCCGAGGCTGTCGGCACACAGAGGTTCGTCACCACGATCGCATCGTAGTGCTCGGGATCGGCCATACCGATCACCGCCTCGCGGATATCCTCATAGAGCTTGCCGGTCACCAGCGTCTCGGAATTGAAGGGCACATAGCCCACCGTCCGCCGCGCCCCGTAAAAGTGCGAGGTGAAGGTCAGCCCGTAAACACAGCAGGCGCTGCCAGAAAGCACCGTCGCCGTGCGCTTCATCCGTAGGCCCACGCGCAGCGATCCGAAGGCCGGACACATGCTCTGCGGCTTGTCATGCGGGCCCTGCGGATAGTCTGCCGCAAACTGCTCCAGCAGCGCGCCCTGCCCCGCCTCTTCCGCCGCCATCCGCATTTCCTTGGGCGCATGGCAGCCGCCAGCGGTCACGCCGGTTTCGGAAACCGGGGCCTCACCCACCGAGGGCTCGGGCGCCAGATCGCGCTGCGGGCTCAGCGGCGCATCGCCGGCGGCGTCGTAGACCGCCTCGCCACCGCCATCCCGGAAGTGCTCGTCCATCGCCATGGCTCAGGCCTCGTCGTAGACAATCTCAAGGGAGGGTTTCGGCTCGTAGTGGGCGCCGCACATGTCCTCGAGCGTCGCCGGCTGCAGCTCGAAATGCGCGCCGGTCTCGCGCGCCTTGAAGAGCGCAAGCAGCCCGTCCTGGCTGAGCGGCGTGGCATGCACCGGTGGCGCCTCGGCCGCATTGAGGCCCAGCTCCTCGAAGAGCGGCCCCCATTCGCCGCCGGGCTTGCCCACGATCTCGTAGTTCGCGGATTTGCGGCGGATATCCTCATGCGCCGGGATCGAGGCGAGCACGGGGATGCCAACGGCCTCGGCAAAGGCCTGCGCCTCG
>JBCCLX010000104.1:0-11785 GCA_039026635.1 Pseudomonadota bacterium | reverse complement strand
CGTCGAATTCGCGCGCCAGGGCGAGGATCGGGGTCTGAACCGGGTGGAGGCCGCCATCGAGGCCGCGCGCCTGCGTCTGCGCCCGATCATGATGACGGCGCTCTCCTTCATCCTGGGCGTGATCCCGCTTCTGATCGCCACGGGCGCGGGCGCGGAGATGCGTCAGGCGCTCGGCACGGCGGTCTTCTTCGGCATGCTCGGCGTCACGGTCTTCGGCCTGATCTTCACGCCGGTCTTCTATGTGCTGGTGCGCTGGATCGGGGAGAAGGCGCGGCGCCTGTTCGGGCTTGAGGCCGAGGCATAGGTGAGAACGCGCCGGGCGCCCCGGAGATGACGACCGGGGAGGCGGAACGAGCGGGGCGCACGAGGACGTGAGGGCCGCGCCCTCGCCGAGAGGGGATGTCGCGGTTATCTCGCTGAGCACGGGGCCTGCGCGCCCCTATCCGTTCGCAGCCCGCTTCGCTTCTACAGGTCCCCGATGCCCGTCCGCCTCATCGCCGCGCTGCTGCTCGCGACCATCGGCCTCGTCCAACCGGTGAGTGCGAACCAGAGCGGCGTGCTCGGACACTGGCTGACCGAGAACGGCAAGGCGATCATCGAGATCCTGCCCTGCGGTGAGAGCCTCTGCGGCAGGATCGCTTGGCTCGACGCGCCGACCGATGCCGCCGGCCGTACCAAGCGCGATGCCAACAACCCCGATCCCAGCGCCCGCTCTCGCCCGCTCTGCGGGCTGCCGCTGATCGCCGGCTTGATGGTCGAGGGGGGCCGCCGCGCGGCGGGCGGCGAGATCTACAACGCGCGCAACGGCAAAACCTATGGCGTCGAGGTCACCCTCGCGGCTCCCGACAGGCTCGAAGTTCGCGGCTACTACGGCATCTCACTCCTCGGCCGCACCCAATCCTGGATCCGCCAAAGCCACAACCGAGGCGGCTGCACACTGCGCTTCGAAACCGCCGGGCCCGTCCAGTAAGCGGTCACCTTCTCGCTTGGCCCCCTTACGACAGTTCGGTAACGCTGCTCTCGGAGAGAAAAGAGGGCGGGCCTGCGCGGTACCGCCGCGGCGGCGGAGGCGGTTATGGGGCATGTGGTCTTGCTCACACAGCAGAAGGGTGGGGCGGGGAAGACGACGCTTCTGACCTCGCTGGCGGCCGATCGCGCGGGGCAGGGGGCGCGGGTCACCGTTATCGATCTCGATCCGCAGCGCTCCACCACGAACTGGGCCAAGACGCGTGCTTCCCGGGATTTGGCGCCGGTGAGCCTCGTCGAAAGTGCGGAGTGGCGGGCGCGTGCCGATATCGTCGATGCGGCAAAGGCGGCCGATTGGGTCTTCGTCGATGCTCCTGGCTCGGCGGACAGCCTCGGCCGTTCGGCCATGCGGGCGGCGGCTTTGGCGCTCGTGCCCTGTCAACCCTCGGTCGCGGATGTCTGGGCGACGGGGGCCACGCTCGAGCATCTGCGTGATGTCGGTCTCGCGCATGCGGTCGTGATGAACCGCGTGCCGCCGCGAGGGCGTGTGGCCCAGGCCGCGATCGCGGAAGCCGAAGCACTCGGCGCGCCCATGCTTGAGACGCGTCTCGGCGCGCGGTCCGCTTTTGCCGAGGCCTTCATGACCGGCCGCGGGGCTGGGGAGCTGGCGCGCGGGGGAAAGGCAGCGGAGGAGATTGCGGCGCTGGCAGCCGAGCTCGATGCGCATCTGGCACAGTGATTGCGCCCGCAGCACGTCGGAGAGAGGACGCATGGCCAAGGCCCATTCGCTTGGCGGGCGCATGTGACCTGGGCTAGACGGGGCGCTGTACCCCGGAATTGGGCCCCCGAGCCGGGCTAATGAAACGGGCCAACAAGATGGGCAAGCGAGCAAACGGGACGGACGCGCCATGAAGGAGCAGCTCCCCTTCGAGAAGGGGTTTCACGTCAGCTGGGAGCAGATGCACCGCGACAGTCGCGCGCTCGCCTGGCGGCTCGACAAGCGCGGCCCGTTGGAGGGCGGGGCCTGGCATGCGGTGGTTGCCATCACGCGCGGCGGCATGGTCCCGGCCTGCATCGTCGCCCGGGAGCTCGATCTGCGCATTGTCGATACGATCAGCGTCAAATCCTACGACCACCAGACCCAGAGCGACGCCCATGTCCTCAAGAGCCCCGACAACGCGCTCATCGGTGATGGCGAGGGCGTGTTGGTGATCGACGATCTGGTCGATACGGGCCGGACGCTGGACCTGGTGCGCAGCCTCTATCCCAAGGCGCATTTCGCGACCGTCTATGCCAAGCCCAAGGGCGCCCCGATGGTCGACACCTATATCACCGAGGTCAGCCAGGACACCTGGATCTTCTTTCCCTGGGACATGGCGCTTCTCTATGTCGACCCGCTGCGGAGCACGCGTTGAGCGAGGCGGCAGAACCCGAGGATGCGGTCGAGCTGGACCACGCCCCGGGTCGATCGACCGCGGAGACGCAGGCACCATCCCTCATCCGGGCCGAGGGGCTTACGAAGCGATTTGGAGATTTCACCGCGCTCGATGCCGTGTCCCTGGCCATCCGGCCCGGGGAGCGCCACGCATTGGTCGGCGAAAACGGTGCGGGCAAGTCGACGCTTGTGAAGATCCTCTATGGCCTGTTGGCGCCCGATGCGGGGAGCATCGCCTGGGAGGGTAAGGCGCGCCGGATCGCCAGCCCTGCGGCTGCGCGCAAGCTCGGCATCGGCATGGTCTTCCAGCATTTCTCCGTCTTCGACGCGCTCACCGTGGCGGAGAATGTGGCGCTGGCGCTGCCTGGGGAGCGGCTTGGTGGGCTGGCCGCGCGGATCGAGGCGGTGGCGGACGCTTATGGCCTGCCGATCGATCCACACCGGCGGGTGCACACGCTCTCGGCCGGGGCGAAGCAGCGCGTCGAGATCCTGCGCGCCCTCCTGCAGGAGCCGCGGCTCCTGATCATGGATGAGCCGACCTCCGTGCTGACGCCGCAGGAGGCGGAGATCCTGTTCGCCGCGCTGCGCCGCCTCTCGGACGACGGCGTCGCGATCCTCTACATTTCCCATAAGCTTCAGGAGATCGCCGATCTTTGCGAGAGCGCGACGGTCCTGCGTCGCGGCCAGCTGGTCGGCCGGCCCGATCCGCGGATCGAGGCGCCGGGGGTGATCGCGGCGATGATGGTGGGCGAGCGGGTGCGCGCCCTCGAGAAACCGCCACCGCCCGAGGCGCCCGGCGACACGCGGCTGCAGATCCGCGGGCTGACGATGCCGGCGCTGAGCAAAGGCGGCCGGGCGCTGCACAGCATCAACCTGAGTGTGCGCGATTTCGAGATCGTCGGCATCGCGGGGATTGCCGGCGAGGGGCAGGACGAGCTGATGGCCGCGCTCACCGGCGAACATCGCTGCGACTACAAGGGCACCATCGAGCTGAACGGGCGGCGCCTTGCCCATAAGGGCCCCGCGTCGCGCCGGCGCAACCGCTGCGGCTTTGTGGTTGAAGACCGGATGGGCCATGGCGCGGTGCCCAGCATGGGGTTGCCCGAGAACGTGATGCTCACTCAGCATGGCGACGCGGCGCTTGGCGGGCCCACCTGGCTCGACTTCGGCGCCGCGGCCGCACGCGCCGATGCGGTCCGCGAAGGGTTCGACGTGCGCGCCAGCCGCGCGGATCCGGTTGCGGGCAGCCTGTCGGGGGGCAATCTGCAGAAGTTCGTCGTGGGGCGCGAGATCCTGCGCAAGCCGCGGCTCTTGGTGGCGAACCAGCCGACCTGGGGCGTGGATGCCCAGGCTGCGGCCACGATCCGACAGGCGCTGATCGATCTGTCGGCCGGAGGGGCGGGCGTGCTGGTGATCAGTCAGGATCTCGATGAGCTCTTCGAGCTTTGCGATCGGATTGCTGTGATGTATCGAGGCCGCCTGTCGCCGACCCGGCCCACCGAGCGGCTGGATGCGCAGACGCTGGGGCTTCTGATGGCGGGCAAGAAGCTGCCGGTGCAGATGAGCGAGGAGCCTGTCTGATGCGCCTCGTCCTCGAGCCGCGTGCTGAGCCCTCGACGGCGGCGCTGCTGTTGGCGCCCGTCGCTGCCATCGCGCTGACGCTGGTGACCGGTGGCGTGCTGCTGGCGCTCCTTGGCCATCCGCCCTTCGAAGCGCTCTATGTCTACTTCGTCTCGCCGCTTCTCGATGCCTATTCCCGGGCGGAGGTGGTCGTCAAAGCCGTGCCGCTCGCGCTCATCGGCGCGGGGCTGGCGGTATCGTTCCGCGCCAACGTCTGGAACATCGGGGCGGCGGGACAATATGTAACGGGCGCCTTGGCGGCAGGGCTTGTGGCGCTCGCCCTCGATCCGGGCGAGGCCGGCATGCACTGGCTGGTGGTCTATCTCGCGGCTGGGGTGGCGGGAGGTGTGCTCTGGGCTGCGATCCCGGCCTGGTTGGCGACGCGCTATCGGACCAATGAGATCCTCGTCTCGCTGATGCTCGCCTATGTCGCCACGCTTCTGCTGGACTGGGCCGTGCGGGGGCCGCTGCGCGATCCCGGTGGCTTCGGCTTTCCCCAGACCGCGGACTTCCCCAAGGCCGTGCTGATGCCGGTGATCCTGGAGGGGACGCGGCTGCATGCAGGTGTCTTTCTCGCGCTCATCGCCTGTCTGGCGCTGGCGGTGATGATGCGCCGGACGCTCCTGGGCTTTGAGCTGCGCGTCTTGGGCGAGGCGCCGCGGGCGGGGGCTTTTGCCGGCTTTTCGCAGAACCGCGCGGTCTGGGTGGGCCTGCTCCTCTCCGGCGGGCTTGCGGGGCTGGCCGGTGCGGTCGAGGTCTCGGCAACGGTGCGCCAGCTCCAGCCGGATATCTCGGCAGGCTATGGGTTTACGGCCATCATCGTCGCCTTTCTCGGACGGTTGAACCCGGCGGGATGTCTGGTGGCGGCAGCCCTTCTGGGGCTGAGCACGATCGGGGGGGAGAACGCGCAGATCATGATGCAGCTGCCCCGCAACGTGACGGGCATCTTTCAAGGCATGCTGCTCTTCTTCCTGCTCGCCGCCGACACGAGCCTGCGCTATCGCCTGCGGTTGAAAGGGGCGGGGACGGCTGCGAGGACCGCATCGGGGACCGCTTCAGGAACGGCGTCAGGAACGGCGGGGGCGGCCGACTGATGGAGGCTTTCGTCGCATCGGTGATCGTGGCGGCGACGCCCTTTATCCTGGCCGGGATCGGGGAGTTGGTGGCCGAGCGGGCGGGCGTGCTCAATCTCGGGGTTGAGGGGATGATGCTGGTCGGCGCCGTGGCGGCCTTCGCTGTGGCCTTCACGACGGGCAATCCCTGGCTTGGGGTTCTGGCAGGCGCCGGGGCGGGGGCGGCGCTGGCCTTCGTCTTCGTGCTGGTCTCGGTGCTGCTGCTGGCGAACCAGGCGGCGACGGGGCTGGCACTGACGATCTTTGGGATCGGGGTCTCGGGGCTGGCAGGCCAGCCCGTTGTGGGCCAGACGGTCGCGCCGCCGTCCGCTCTCTCGGTGCCTGGGCTGACGGATGCGACGCTGATCGGTCGTCTTGTTTTGGGCCAGGACCCGCTGGTCTATCTGGCGCTGCTGCTTGTCGCCGCGGTTTGGCTCGTGCTGACGCGGACCCGGGCGGGATTGGCGCTGCGGGCCGTGGGCGACAGCCCGGAGGCTGCCCATGCGCTCGGCTTCGACGTCGTGGCCATTCGGGCCTTGGCGGTGCTCTTTGGGGGCGCCTGTGCTGGGCTTGGGGGCGCCTATCTGAGCCTCGTCTATACGCCCATGTGGGGAGAGAACATGACCGCGGGGCGGGGCTGGATCGCCGTGGCACTGGTGGTCTTCGCGACTTGGCGGCCGGGGCGACTGGTGGCGGGCGCCTATCTGTTCGCGGCCTTCACGCAGCTGCAGTTTTATGGCCAGGACTGGGGGATCGCCGTGCCCTCGCAGTTCCTCGCGATGGTGCCCTATCTGGCGACGGTGGTGGCGCTTGTGATCATCAGTCGAGACCCAGCCTTGGCGGCGGCTAATCGTCCGGCGGCGATTGGCCGGGCGTTTCGGGCTGATCGGTAGGGGCGCGGCTTCTGGGCGCCCCGGCTTCGCGGGCTGACGCCCGCTCAGCGGCCCACCCGCCAGCCGCGCCCCGCGGGCATCGCGCGTGGTTCGGCGGGTCGTTACCCTTCGGCGAGCTGGTAGAAGGGCGTGAGGTTAAGGGCCACGGAGATGCGCACCGCTGTGCCGTGATAAGGGCGTACGGCATGGCTCAGCCAGCTGGGGAACATCAGGAGCAGGCCCGGCACGGGGCGGACGGTTTCGGAATGGCCGACGGAGAGGCCGTTCTTCGTGGCGAAGCCAAGCTCTGGGGCGAGCATGGCCGGGCCGATGCCGCGGGGATCGGCGATCTCGAACTCGCCGCCCAGGGTGGGGTCTTCGGCGCAGCCGCCGTCACGCACATAGTAGCTCGCGGACCAGAAGGCGCCGGGATGGGTGTGGAACTCGTTGCCCTGGCCCTGGCGGTTGACATTGGCCCAGGCGTTCATCCGCCAGCGGGTCTTTACCGGGCGTCCCTGGCGGTCGCAGGTGAGGCGGTTTGCGAGATCGATGGCCGTTTGCAGTACCTGCTGGCCGGCCGGGCCGCACCAGTCGGCGAAATCCGTGGGGCTCTGCCAGCCGCCGAGGTTGGATCGATGGACCGACGCGACCGATTTCTCGCGCTCGAAGATCGCCGCCGCGAGCGCGTCGTTCAGCACCTCGTGGCCGGGCAGGCGGAAGGCGATGATCGGCGTCGGGAAGAGCTGGCGCACTTCGACTTGGGGCGCGGCCTGGCCAGGTGCCGGCTGAGCGGCTCGCGGCGGGAAGGGGGGAATCGGCGTGTTCATAAGCGGCAGGCTAGGGGAGGGGGCGGGCGCTGTCATGTCTCGAGCCTCTGCGCGGTTTTTCCGCATGTTGGGTGGGAATGACCGAATGCTGTGCAGTGAAGTGACCGCCCAGTCTCTTTTCTTTGCGGACGCGATGGTGTTTTGTGACGCCTAAGCGAACCAACCCCCTCTAACGACACCGGAGATCCCGATGCTTCGTGCGCTTCTTGCGGCGGCCGCCACCGCCATGACTGCCCTCGCCGCCCTGCCCGCCGCCGCCGAGCCGCTGAAGGTGGGTTTTGTCTATGTGGGCCCGGTGGGCGACCATGGCTGGACCTATCAGCATGACCAGGGGCGCCAGGCTGTGGAGGCCGAGTTTGGCGACAGGGTCGAGACGACCTTTGTCGAGAGCGTGAGCGAGGGCCCGGATGCGGAGCGCGTGATCCGTCAGCTCGCGGCCTCGGGTCATGGGCTGATCTTCACGACGTCCTTTGGGTTCATGGATCCGACCATCAAGATCGCCGAGCAGTTTCCGGACGTGAAGTTCGAGCATGCGACGGGGTACAAGCGGTCGGACAATGTCTCGACCTATTCGGCGCGCTTTTATGAGGGGCGCACGATCATCGGTGAGATCGCCGGCAAGATGAGCCAGACCAACAAGATCGGCTATATTGCGTCCTTCCCGATCCCGGAGGTCGTGCGCGGGATCAATGCGGCGACGCTGGCTGCGCGGTCCGTGAACCCGGAGATCGAGGTGCAGGTTGTCTGGGTGAACACCTGGTACGACCCGGGCCGCGAGGCGGATGCGG
This sequence comes from Pseudomonadota bacterium, assembly GCA_039026635.1. Classification (GTDB taxonomy): domain Bacteria; phylum Pseudomonadota; class Alphaproteobacteria; order Rhodobacterales; family Rhodobacteraceae; genus Thermohalobaculum. Next base: position 4,165 of record JBCCLX010000104.1, on the reverse strand, counting down.
CCAAGGCGCTGATCGCGCAGGGCGCCGATGTCATCATGCAGCATACGGATAGTCCGGCGGCGCTGCAGGCCGCAGAGGCCGCGGGCGTGATGGCCTTTGGGCAGGCGTCGGACATGGCGCGCTTTGCGCCGACCGCGCAGCTGACCGCGATCATCGACGACTGGTCGCCCTATTACATCGAACGCACTCGCGCCGTGCTGGATGGCACCTGGGAGAGCGGGGACAGCTGGAAGGGTCTGGCGGCCGGCGAGGTGGTGATGGCGCCTTATGCCAATATGCCCGAGGAGATCGCTGAGGCAGCACGGGCGACTGAGGCTGCCATCGCCGCGGGTGAGCGCCATCCCTTCACCGGCCCGATCACAAGCCGCGAGGGCGAGGAGAAGATCCCCGCCGGCGCGGTGGCCTCCGACGAGGTCATGCTGGGCATGAACTGGTTCGTCGAAGGCGTTGAGGGCGATCTGCCGAACTGACGCGTCGCTGTCCAGGCGGTCCCGGGTCAAGCCCGGGACCTTGGCGGCAGCCAGGGACACAATACCCATGGTGATGCGCTCGCGGTGGCGCCTTGGGCCGCTATGACCCCCGCCATAGTCCCGGGCTTGACCCGGGACCGCCTGGATCGCAGCCGCGATGGAGGGTGCCATGAGCCCTGATCAACCGCCGTTCAATCAGCCCCTTGGCGGCAACGAGATGCCGCGGTTTGGGGGGCCGGTGACCTTCATGCGCTTGCCCTCGGCGCCGACGGCCCAGGGATTGGATGTGGCCTTCTTGGGTATTCCGATGGATATCGGCGCCTCGCACCGGCCGGGGACCCGCTTCGGCCCGCGCCAGATCCGGGCCGAGAGCGCGATGATCCGGCCCTACAACATGGCGACGGGGGCCGCACCTTTTGAGGCCAAGCAGGTGGCCGATGTCGGCGATGTGGCGATCAACACCTTCAATCTGCCCGCCAATGTGACGATCATCGAGGAGGCGCTGGCCGGTGTGCTGGCCGCCGGTGCTGTGCCGATCACCATGGGGGGCGACCATACGATCACCTGGCCGATCCTGCGGGCGGTGGCCGCCAAGCATGGACCGGTGGCGCTGGTCCATGTGGATGCCCATGCGGATATCAACGAGGCGATGTTTGGCGAGGCGGTAGCCCATGGCACTCCCTTCCGCCGCGCCATCGAGGAGGGGCTGATCGATTGTCCGCGCTCGATCCAGATCGGGCTTCGCGGCACGGGCTATGGGCCGGACGACTTTCAGTGGTCCCGCGATCAGGGCATGCGCGTCGTCCCGGCCGAGGACTGCTGGCACAAGAGCCTCACGCCCCTGATGGCCGAGGTGCGTGCGGCCGTGGGCGAGGCGCCCTGCTATCTCACCTTCGATATCGACAGCCTCGATCCCGGGTTCGCGCCCGGCACCGGCACCTGCGAGATGGGCGGGCTGACGACGATCCAGGCGCTCGAGATCGTGCGCGGGCTGTCGGGGCTGCGCCTTGTGGGCTGCGATTTGGTCGAGGTCTCACCGCCCTATGATCCTTCGGGCAACACCGCGCTGATCGCCTCGAACCTGCTCTATGAGATGCTCTGCGTTCTGCCCTGAGCCCGCCTGAAGGGGCTGGTCCGCTTCTTGCCGCCAAAGCCGCGATCCGGCTGTCGCCCCAGCGCTCGACTTCAGGGCGCAGTGGACGACATTGCCCAGCAACCAGAACAGATGACAGAGGAGTGTTCCCATGACCGTTCCGATCCGTCCCACCCTGACTGCGATGGCGCTCGCGCTCGTGGCCGTCTCTGCGGCCACCATGGCGACCCGTGCCGAGGCCGAAGAGCTCAACGCCCTCGTCTGGTGCGATCATACGGACGATGCGTTGATCGAGCCCTTTGAGGAGGCCAATGGCGTCACCGTGAACCTCAAGGAGTATGAGGGGACGGGTGCTGCGCTGAGCATCATCGAGCAGAGCCAGCCGGGCGATTGGGACGTGCTGGTGATCGACGGGATCGACGTGCCCCGCGCTGTGGCCGCCGGGATCCTGGCGCCGCTGCCCGAAGACGCGCTGCCGACGGGCGATCTCTTCCCCGAGATCGTGATGCCTGAGAACCATGTGATCGACGGCAAGACCTACGCGATCACCGAGAAGTTCGGCTACAACACGATCAGCTTCAACAAGGCCAAGGTCGACCCGGCGGATATGACGGATATGTCGGTGATCTGGTCGGACAAATATGCGGGCCGGATCGCGATCTATGACTACTACCTGCCGGTGATGGGCATGGTGGCGGTCGGTCTCGGCAAGGAGACCGCGAGCCTCTCGGAGGAGGACTTGCCGGAGATCCGCGAGAAGCTCTTTGCCATGAAGAAGGTCTCGAAGAGCGTGGGCGAGGTTGTCGCCTCGCAGACGGCCATCGCCACCGGGGAAGTGGATATCCTGGTCGGCGGCGGCGAATGGGTGACCGCATCGCTCACCGAAGAGCTGCCGGATCTCGACTGGGTGCTGCCCGAGCAGGGTGCTGTGCGCTGGTCCCAGTCGATCGGTGTTTTTGCCGATAGCGAGAAGCAGGAGCTGGCGCTCAAATTCGTGCAGCATGTGCTGAGCCCCGAGGGGCAGGCGGCGCTCGCCACCTCCTCCTGCTACTGGGCGATGCCGGCGAACGCGAAGGCCGGCGATGTGCTGAGCGCGGAGCAGAAGGCGGCGCTGCGCTGGGATGACCAGGCCTCGTATCTCGCCCGCGCCCAGCTCTACCCTGCGCCCTCGGATGCGCTCGACCGCGCGATGCAGGACGTTTGGACCGAGATGCTGCAGCAGTGACGGCGGTTCGCTGCGGAGGGCGCGTACCGCGAGGTCCCGGGTCAAGCCCGGGACCTAAGCGGCAGGGCTCGTGCTCGATGCCGTCGTCTCGGCGAGGTGGCGCGTGAGGGAGCGGCGGGTGGCCGCGCTCGCCGTGCTGCCGGCGCTTTTGTGGACGCTTGTGTTCTTCATCGCGCCCTTCGGGGTGATGGCGGCGATGAGCCTGTGGCGGCGGGGCGAGAGCGGGATCGAGCGGGTTTGGAGCCTCGAGAACTATCAGGGGTTTCTCGAGCGCCCCGCTTTTGTCGAGGCGTTGGTGAACTCGCTGGAGATCACCGTGGTGGTGACGGTGGTCTCGGTGCTGCTCGCCTATCCGCTGGCCGCCATCATTGCCTTTCGGGTGCCCGAGCGCTGGCAGCGGCTGGTGCTGGCCCTCGCGGTGCTGCCGTTTTGGACCTCCTATGTCGTGCGCTCCTATGCCTGGACCCTGGTGTTGGCTGGCAATGGGCCGCTCAATCGGGGGCTTGATGCCATCGGGTTGCCCGCGCTTGAGATCGCGGCGAGCCGGGCGGCCACGATCACCGGCTTCGTGCATTTCTTCGTCATGCTGCTGACGCTGACGATCTATGCCTCACTCAAGCAGCTGCCGCCGTCCTATGCGCGCGCCGCGGCCGATCTGGGGGCAGGGCCCGTCGCGCGGTTTCGGCTCATCATCCTGCCGCTGACGCTGCCGGGGGTGGCCGTGGGGGCTTTCCTCACTTTCGTGCTCTGCATCGGGGATTATGTGACGCCCTCGATCCTGGGGGGTGGCTCGGAGCTGACGCTGCCGCAGGTGATCATGCTGCAGCTCGGGCGACGGGCGGATTTGCCCATGGCGGCGGCGCTTTCCATTGTGCTGATGGCGGTCGTCACGCTGGTCTGGTTGGCGGCGGCGCGCTGGTTGAGGCTCGACCGGGTATGAGGGCCCTGTCGGGAACGCTGGCGCTCGCCTATGCCCTGGCGCTCTACGCCTTCATCTATTTGCCCGTAGCGGTGCTGGTGCTCTTCAGCTTCCATGATGGGCGCCTGCCGATCCCGCCCTTTCGCCCGGCGACGCTGCGTTGGTACGAGGCGGTGCTGGGGGACGACGATGTGGTGGAGGCGCTGATCCACTCGTTGGGGGTAGCGGTGCTGTCCTCGGGGGTCGCTTGTTTGTTAGGCTTTTTGGCCGCCTGGGGGCTGGCGCGGGCGCGTTTGCCGGCGGCTGGCATGATGCGGACGGTGCTGATGATGCCGCTGACGGTCAGCTATCTCATCATAGGGCTCGGGCTCCTGATCTCCTTCAACTTGACCGGCATCGATCGCTCGCTCGTGGCCACCGGCATCGGACATGCGGTGATCAACACGCCGCTCTGCTTT
>JBCCLX010000103.1:0-11788 GCA_039026635.1 Pseudomonadota bacterium | reverse complement strand
CGCTGAGTTGCCGAAGGCAGAGAGCGCCGTATCGAACCGGCCCTGCGCCTCGGCCCGCTGGCCATCGATCAGGGCACGGAGATCGGACGGCACAGGGGTCGGAACGGATAAGGCCACCTGCGTGACACTACGCTCCAGCGAGAGGTTCACCGTCCCAGTAGACCAGTAGGTCGTTGTCCTGTTCGCCTCGGCCATCCGTGCGACCTGGCTGTAGTCCTTGTAACTCGCGCTGAGTGACAGCGCGAATTTCGTGGCCGCGAAGACGCTGATCGACACAAGCGCAATGACAATGACGCGAAAGATGTTCATTCGACCCACCCTGATTGGGATACGCGGGGCGTCGATAGACTGTTCTGTTTAAAGATCCATTTCGAACAGGGCGTTGGATGGCACGGCGCAGCGCCGCAGGCCGCGCTCGTGCACCGCGTTCGACGCCATCGCGGGGCACAGGGGCCTTGGCACAAGCCGACGGCACAGGCGTCCGATCGGCACCGGGGCGATCAGGCGCCTTCGGCCTCCCAGAGGGTGCGGACACAGCCTGCGTGATGCCGCGATTGCGCCAGACAGAAGCAGCCGACGAGATCGGCCATCGCGTCCGAGGCCCGGATGGCCTCCGCGTTCTGCCCATCGAGCCGTGCTGCCGCCTCCTCTGCCTCTGCGCGCAGCCGCACCTCGTCCACCGTCAGCAGCCGTCCGTCCTCAAGCACCATGCGCCCTGCGACCATGACCGAGCGCAGGGCCGCACCGCTTTCGGCAAAGACCATCTGCAGGAGGGGACGGCGCAGCGGCATATAGGTGATATGGCCAAGATCGAGGAAGACGATGTCCGCCCCCCAGCCCGGTTCGAGCCGGCCGAGATGGGAGAAGCCAAGCGCCTGGGCGCTCCCAACCGTGGCTGCCTCAAAGGCCTCGTCGGAGGTGATCCAGCGGCTCCGATCCGCGTCGCAGATGCGGGAGAGATAGGAGGCGAGCCGCAGCGCCTCGAACATGTTCTGTCCGTCGGAAGTGTTGGTCGCATCGGTACCGATGCCGAGGCACACGCCCGCCTCCTTCAGCTCCCGCGCTTTCGCGACGCCTGAGCCGAGCCGGAGGTTGGACATGGGGTTGTGGATCACGGCCCCGCCCGCGCCCCCGATGCGCTTCATGTCCTCAAGATCGAGCCAGATGCCATGGGCGGCGGAGAAGCGGGGCGAGAGGAGCCCCAGCGCCTCGAGATGCGCCGTCAGGCTTCGACCATAGCGGGTCTGGCCGAGCAGGTTCTGGGTCTTGGTTTCGGCCAGATGGGTCTGCAGCGCGCAGTCGTGCTCTTGGGAAAGCCGCGCACATCCGACCATGAAATCGTCCGAGCAATGCAGCGGGATCGTCGGGGCCACGGCGGGGCGGATCCGGTCCCGATCATGCTGCCAGCCCTCGAGGATCGCGCGGGCCGCGTCGAGGCTCACCTCGGTCGGTGCCGCGCGCATAGCCTCGGCCTTCGCGCGATAGGGCTCAGGCAGGCTGTCCAGCAGGCCGGGCAGCGCCTCATAGAGGGTCCGATCCGCCATCATGGGGGCGACGACCGCCCGCATGCCGACCTCGTCATAGGCCTCTGCCACCGCCCCGATCCCCTCCGCCGACGGCGCGGGGTACTCGACGAAAAGATCGAAGGCTGTCGTGCAGCCGCGACGGATCAACTCCACCGCCGTCAGCCGTGCCGCAAGCCGCTTGTCCTCCAGCGTCCGATTGCCGGTGACGGCGACGGAACCTGTCAGGAAAACCTCGAGCGGGGCGCGGTCGCCGACCAGCCCTTTGGTTAGCGCGCCATGGCCATGGGTATGGCCGTTGACGAGGCCGGGAACGAGCATGCGATCCGTGGCGTCGAGGGCGCGCCCGCGAGAGGGGTCGATACTGCCCGGCGCCTCGATCGCCGCGATCTTGCCCCCCTCGATCAGGACATCGGCAGCGCGCGCCTCGGCCCCGGCACCCGCCAGCAGCAGCCCGCCAGTGATCAGCCTTGGCTCGGTCGTCATGCAGCGCCCTCCGTCGTCATCGCGTCGGCCATATGGCGGCCGATCTCATAGCGGTTCGCCTCGGCCGCTGGGGTTTCATAGACGATGCGCCCGGCGGACATCACCAGGATCCGGTCGGAGAGCATCAGCGTCTCATCGAGATCCTCCGAGATGAGCAGGATCGCGGCACCCCCGTTGCGCGCCTCCAGGATCTGGGCCCGGATCTCCGCGGCAGCCGAGGCGTCGAGCCCGAAGCAGGGGTTTTGCGCGATCAGCAGGCGCACCCCTTCGGAGAGTTCGCGCGCCAGGACGGTGCGCTGGACATTGCCGCCGGACAGCGTGTGCAGCGGCGCCTCGGGGCCCGCGGTGCGCACCCGATACCGCGCGATCAGGTCCAGGGCGAGCTGGCGCATCGCGCGACGGTTCAGCCAAGGGCCAGAGGCGACGGGCGCGCGGTCATACCGCCGGAGCATCAGGTTCTCCATCACGCTCATGGAGCGGACAGCCGAGTTCGCAAGCGGCTCCTCGGCCAGCAGAAAGACGCCACGCTCGCGGATCTCCCGGCGCCCGCCGGTGAAGGCCTGGCCGCCAACGCGCACCGTGCCGCTCTCCGCCTGCCGCTGCCCGGCGAGCACCTCGACGAGTTCTTTCTGACCGTTGCCGGAGACGCCGGCGATGCCAACGACCTCGCCCGACGCCACCTGGAGCGTGGCGTCCGCTACCATCAGCGTTCCGCGATCGCCCCGCGCGCGCAGGCCCGCGATCTCGAGGTAGGGGGCGGCGGGAGGCATCTCGGCACGATCGGCAGGCGGCCTCGGTCGCGTCTCGCCAAACATGATCCCGGCAAGCTGCGCCTCATCGGTGTCGGCCACGGTCGCGCGGCCCACATGGCGTCCGCCGCGCAGCACGCTGACCGTGCGCGCAAAGGCCATGACCTCGCGAAACTTATGCGTGATGAGAACGACGCTGAGGGCGCCCGTGTCGGAGAGGCGGCGCATCTCGCCGAGCACCTCGTCGGCCTCCGCCGGCGTCAGCACCGAGGTCGGCTCGTCGAGGACCAGGAAACGGCGGCCCAGCCAGAGCTGCTTCAGAATTTCGAGCTTCTGCTTCTCCCCTGCCGCCAAGCTCGCCACCGGCGCCTCCGGATCGAGCTGGAAGGGTGCGCCCTCCATGAAGCGGGCAATGGCGGCGCGCTCGGCGACCCAGTCGATCACCGCCGGGATCTCGGGGCGCGCGAGGACCAGGTTCTCCGCCACCGTCATCGGCTCGACCAGCGTGAAGTGCTGATAGACCATCCCTAGGCCCATGGCCTGGACATCCTGCGGCCCCTCGATCCGCCGCTCCCGCCCGGCAATCACGATCTGCCCGTCATCGACGCGGTAGAAGCCCATGAGGCATTTCACCAGCGTCGACTTGCCGGCCCCGTTCTCGCCGAGGAGGGCATGGAAGCAGCCGGCTGGGAAGCGCTCGGAGACCGCGTCGAGCGCCTTCACGGCGCCGAACTGCTTGGAGAGGCCAATGATCTCGACCTCGGGGGGGCTGAGCGGTGTGGTCATCGGGAGATCGACAGCTCCCTCGGCGCGCCGGCCAGCGTCTCGCGAGGCGAAGAGGCCCAGACGAGCAGCAGCAGCGTCAGCATGTAGGGGGCGGCATTGAAGAGGTAGTAGCCCGAGGTGATCCCCACGGTCTGCAGCGCCGGGCCAAGCGCCGTCGCGCCACCAAAGAGCAGCGAGGCCCAGAAGCAGCGCACCGGGTTCCAGCGCGCAAAGATCACGAGTGCGACCGCCATCAACCCCTGGCCCGAAGACAGCCCCTCGTTCCAGTTTCCCGGATAGTCGAGCGAGAGAAACGCGCCGCCGATGCCGGAAAGAAAGCCACCCGCAGCCGTCGCCGCAAGCCGGATGCGCGGCACCGAGAGGCCGAGGGCGCGGCCTGCCTCCGCATTCTCGCCGGCCATGCGCAGGAGTAGCCCCCAGCGGGTCCGCCGCAACGCCCAGTCAAGGAAGAAGGCCAGCGCCATGCCGAGCAAGAACAGCGGGCTGATCTCGAGCGCGGATTGGATCGCAGGCAGCTCCGACCAGTTGCCGAGCGGTAGGCCGGGCAGCATCTCGGCACGCGGCTGAATGAAGTCCTTGCCAAGATAGAAGGCCAGCCCTGTGCCGAAGACGAAGAGCGCGATGCCGACGGCGATGTCGTTCACCCGCGGCAGATTGCAGATCACGGCGTGAAGCGCGCCGAGGCAGAGCCCCGCGAGCCCGGCGGCCAGCACACCCAACCAGGGTGAGCCGGTGAGAAAGGAGGTGGCAAAGGCCGTCATCGCGCCAAGGACGAGCGTGCCTTCCAGCCCGAGGTTCACGCGGCCGGCGCGCTCCGTCAGCGTCTCGCCGAGGGCGACGAAGAGATAGGGGGTCGAGACGCGTACCGCGCCCCCGATCACGGCGATCAACACCCCCCACCAGCCGAGCGCGCCCTCCATCAGCGGCTCCCGGGCAGAAGGCGCCCGGCCAGCGCGTTGGACGCGAGCACGCAGAGGAAGATCATCCCCTGCAGCAGATCCGTCGCCGCATCCGGCATGCCGAAGCGGCGCTGCAGGAGCCCGCCGGAGGCCGCGATCCCTCCGATGATCAGGGCGACCAACAGAACCGCGAGCGCGTTCTGGCGCGCGAGGAAGGCGACGAGAATGCCGGTATAGCCGAAGCCGACAACCAAGCTCTCGCTCGCCGCGCCATGGACGGCGACGACCTCGATGGCGCCGGCCAGCCCCGCACAGGCACCGCCCAGCGCACAGGCCAGGAGCGTGAGCCGCCCAATATCGAGCCCCGCCATCTGCGCTGCGCGCCGGTTGCCGCCGAGGATCGCCATGGAGAAGCCGGTGACGGTGTGGCGCGTCAGGATATGCACGCAGGCAACGACCATGACGCCGATCAGGAGCCCCCAATGGACGGACCAGCCGGGGATATCGCCCATGCGGAAGACCTCGGGGATCGACCAACTCTGCGCTTTGATCGGCACAGCAAGGTCCCGGATGGGGCCTGTGACCAGATGCAGCATGATGGCGATGGCGATGTAGTTGAGGAGCAGCGTGGCGATGGTCTCGTTGACGCCGCGCCATAGCTTGAGGGCACCGGCGAAGGCGAGCCAGAGGCCGCCGGCCAGCGCGCCCGCGACACAGCAGATCGCGACGCCCATGAGACCGGGCAGGCCCGCGAGCGTGATCCCTGCGAGAACCGCCCCAAGTCCGCCCATGATCAGCGCCCCCTCCCCGCCGATCACCAAGAGGCCGACGCGCGCGGGGATCAGCGTGGCCATCGCCGTCAGGATAATGGGCGCGGCCAAAGTCAGCGTGTTCTCGATCGAGAAACGGGTCCCGAAAGCGCCGAGCCAGAGCGTGCGATAGACGGCCACGGGATCATGGCCCTGCACCGTCACGAAGATGCCGAAGAGGAGGAAGGCCACGAGAAGCGCGAGGGCCGAGAGCATGACGGCCTCGAGCCCCCCGCTCCCGGCGGCGCCGAGCAGAGCGCGCAGGCCATCGGGCAGCCGGCCGCGCGCGGCCGGCTCGGTCGCATCCGTCCCACTCATCGCCGCGCGGTCCTGTCGGGCCCGATCATGCGCTGATCGCGCATGGCCCGGGGTCTCGTCATTGGAGGCCGGTCTCGCCGATCACACCCTCAACAAGCCACTTAACCGAGAGCTTGAAGTCGTTGTCATCATTGGGAACGCCGGTCCCATCCTCGACGACCGTGTTGCCGTTGTTGTCCATCAGCGGGCCTTCGTAGAGGAGCAGCGAGCCATCCAGGAACCCGTCTCGCGCCGCCATCACCTCGGCGCGCACGGTCTCGGGCACGGCTGCGCCGAAGGGGCTGATCTTCACCATGTCGCGATCAAACCCCCCGCGGTAGAGGTTCGGGAACTCGGTGTCGGTGAGATGCGCCATGGCGAAATCCCCGCCCTTGGCCCAGTTCCACTCCGCCCCCGTCAAGAAACCCTCGGGCGCCAGATCGGATTGGTCCGTGTGGTAGCCCACACTCATCACGCCGCGGCGCTCCGCCGTCTCGATGGCAACCTTAGGGCTGTCGACATTGGCGCAGATCACATCGACGCCCTGATCGATCATGGCGTTGACGGCATCCGCCTCCTTCACCGGATTGTTCCACTCGCCGGTGATGACGACCTGCGTCGTCGCCTCCGGGTTAATGCTGCGCGCCCCGAGCGTCAGGCCGTTACAATTGTTGAAGACGAAGTAGAGGGGCTTTGCGCCGATGAAGCCGAGCTTACCGGTCTTGGAGAGATGCCCCGCTGCGATCCCCGCCAGGTAATGCGGCTCTTCCATGTAGCCGCGATAGCCGATGGTGTTGGGCTGATCGCCCGGTTTCCAGAGCCCGCCCGCATGGATGAAGAGCACGTCCGGATATTTGGGCGCGAGCTCCTGGATGAAGGGCCAATAGCCGAAGGAGGTGGGGAAGAGGACCTTCACGCCGTCAAGCTGGATCATGCCCTCCATGACGCGGGCAACCTCTTCGGTCTCGGGCACGCGCTCCTGCTCGACAAGGCTGATCCCCGGTGCCTCGGCGATCGAGGCGGCGGCAACGGCATGGGCCTGGTTCCAGCCATAGTCGTCGCGCGGGCCCACATAGATGAAGCCGATCGTCCCTTCCGTGGCGGCGAGCGCCTTGAAGCCCCCCATGGCGGCGAAGGCCGAGGCGGTCATGACATTGGCGGCGCCTGAGAGGACGCTGCGCCGGGTGAGAGGATGCCGGGTAATGGGGGAACTGGCCATGGTCGGATCTCCTTGCTGATGTCGTCGTGCCGGCTTGCCGTCGGCGATTGAACGGCGGTTCAGCAAGAGTCATGCCAAAATGGCCACAGCCCCTTCTGCGATGCCTGCTTAGTTGGTGGCACCCCGCCCCTGGATCAGCGGATCGAAACCGCCAGTATCGAGATAGAACTCTCTTCCATTTTTGCGTGATGATGAATTCGTAACCATTACCTTTTTCGATTGCGTAACGCTTGCGCAGTCCGGAGCATCTTGCTCAATTGGAACCGAACAGTCGGCCGTGGGAGGAGTGGGCGGATGGAGATCAATATCCCAGAGGTGCATGCGGAAGTGACCGCGGCCTTTGAAGCCTATGAGAAGGCCCTCACAGGGAACGATGTCGCGGTGCTGGATCAGCTTTTTTGGGCGAGCCCGCATGTCATCCGCTATGGCGCAACGGAATGCCTTTACGGGCAGGAGGAGATCCTCGCCTTCCGCAGGGCGCGCCCGTCAGCCGGGCTCGATCGCAGGTTGACGCGCACGGTGATCACCACTTTCGGCCAGGATTTCGCGACGGCGAGCACGGAGTTTCAGCGCGAAGGCGTCGACCGGATCGGTCGCCAGCAACAGACCTGGGTGCGCTTGCCGGAGGGCTGGCGGGTGGTGGCGGCTCAGGTCTCGCTGATGGCCCCTCCTGGATAAGCGACGGGGGCATTTCAGTGGAGCAACAAAGGCTCACGCCTCGATCCCATGGCGCTCCAACAAGCGCTCACCGCTGTCGTTCCAGACCTCCCAGCGCGTGATCTGCCCATCCCGCACCTCGAAGCGATCAATGTAGCGATTGCCGTCAAACGCGGTGCCGTCGGGCCAGGCGCCATAGAGAAATCCGATGGAGTAGACGACGACACAACCCTCCCCAGGCGCCACATCCGTCCGCTCCATCCGCTTCTTCACCCAGGCATAGCGCTTGGCGTTGAAGGCCGTGATCTCGGCAGCAGAGGCAAAGCGGCGCCCGCCGGAGAAGGTGATCTCGCAATCAGGCGCGACGTGGTACGCAACCTCCGCATAACGCCCCGCCATCTGCTTCTCGAGGAAGTCGAGGATCATGGCGCGGACAGCATGAGGGGCCTCACCACCATTGGCGCCGGTGTCGGGGGTAACTGGGTCGGGGGAGCTATTATCGGGCACGGCGTGAACTCCGTCTTACGCTCGGGTCTCTGGCACGAACCTTGCTGCCTAACTCCCCCATGACAAGCCGGTCGTGCCGGCATCCAGCAGGGAAGGACGGATCTGATGACCATCTGCAACCCCTCGCGGCGCAGCCTCTTCGCAGGCGCCATGGCGGTCCTGGGCCTCGCCTTCGCGCCCCAACAGGCCGCAGCCGAGGACCCGATCAAGATCGGCCTGATCGCCAGCCTCTCGGGCCCGTCGGCGAAATCGGGTGAGGCGATCACGCGGGGCATGATGCTCGCGATCTCCGAAATCAACGCGGCAGGCGGCGTCCTTGGCCGTCCGCTCGAGCTTCTGCGGCGCGACGATGAGGCCAACCCGGGCAAGGGGCTGACGGCGGCGCGTGAGCTGATCCAGCGCGAGGGTGTGACGGTGCTCTTCGGCGGGCTGCAGACACCGGTCTCACTCGCCATCGTTCCTTATGTGAACCAGGTGCAGGTGCCCTTCATGGGCCCCTGGGCAGCCGGCACGCCGATCACGAAAAACGGCGCCGATCCGAACTACGTCTTCCGGGTCTCGGCCGTGGATGAGATTGTCGATATCGCGCTCGTGGAGCGCGCAGTCGCTGTCCACAGCTCCAAGCTGCCGGGCATGGTGCTGATCAACAACCCGTGGGGCGAGTCCAACGAAAAGGGCCTGCTGGCAGCACTCGACGCCAAGGGTATGGAGCATGCCGGCATCGAGAAGGTCGAGAAAAACGATGTCGACGTCGTCCCTCAGCTCACGCGGCTTCAGGAAGCCGGGGCGGATGCGCTCTTCCTCGTCGCCAATGTCGGCCCCTCGGCACAGGTGATGAAATCGCTCGAGCGGATGGGCTGGGACGTGCCCGTTGTCTCGCACTGGGGCCCCGCCGGCGGACGCTTCAACGAGCTTGGCGGCCCGCGCGCTGAGACCGTGGAGATGATCCAGACCTTCACCTTCTCGGGCAACGACAGCCCGAAGGCAACTGAAAAGCTGTCCGCGCTCAAGGAGATGTTCCCCGAGATCCAGTCGGCCGCCGATGTGACCCCCGCCGTGGGCATCGCCAATGCCTATGACGCCATGCATCTGACGGCACTGGCCATCGAGAACGCAGGGACCACCGATGGCCCGGCGGTGCGCGAGGGTTTTTATGCCATCGAGAGCCATGAGGGCTTGATCAAGACCTATGAGACGCCGTTCACACCGGAGCAGCACGATGCGCTTGGGCCGGATGACTACGTCTTCACGCGCTTCATCGACGGCGAAATCATCCCGATCCAGTAAGGCATTGGGGGGCGTGTTCGCCGCGCCCCCCAATCACACAGGCTCATGATCGTCTCCACGCTCATCACCGGGCTCGGCCTCGGCGCCATGTACGGGCTGCTCGCGCTCGGCTTCCACGTGACCTATGCGGTCTCCAAAACCGTAAACTTCTCCCAGGGGTCGTCCATGATGGTCGGCGCCGTGCTGGGCTACACCTTCGGCGTCACCCTCGGCTGGCCCATGCCGCTGGCGGTCATCGCCGCGCTTCTCGGCTGCGCGGCACTGGGGTTGGTCGTAGAGCGCTGCCTCGTGCGGCCCTTCGCGGACCGCGGCTCGGACCTCTGGCTCATGGCGACGGTCGCGGGTGGGATCGTGATCGATAACGTCGTGCTCTTCACCTTCGGCAAGGAGCCGCGCTCGCTCCCCTCCGCGCTGGCCACGGAGCCGGTGGACGTCTTTGGCGCCGGCGCCTTTCCGCTGCAGCTCATCATCCCCGTCGTCGGGCTCGCCATCGCTGCCGCGCTGACGCTCGTCCAGCGGCGCACCAAGATGGGCAAGGCGATGCTCGCCACCGTCCAGCGGCCCGATGCGGCGCGGCTGATGGGGATCAACACGCGCATGGTCATCGCGGGCGCCTTTGCCCTCTCCACCGTCTTCGCTGGCATCGCAGGGCTTCTCATCGCGCCGCTCTTCAACGTCAGCAGCGGGATGGGCGTGATCTTCGGGATCAAGGCCTTCGCCACCGCGATCCTCGGCGGGATCACCTCGGCCTGGGGCTGTGTGATCGCGGGGCTCCTCTACGGCTGCGTCGAGGCGCTGACGACGGCCTATCTCGGCTCCTCCTACACCCAGATCGTGTCGTTCTCGGTGGTGATCCTCGTCCTCGTGACCCTGCCCAATGGCCTCTTCGGCCAGGGCGAGATCAAGAAAGTCTGAGGATGGTCGGTCTCGTACGCCTCACGACCCACACCTCCCGCCTCATCCGCGAACCGCGGCTTTCCTGGGCGGTGATCGCGCTTCTGACGCTCTCCGCCATGGGGGCCGCGACGGAGCTCGGTGGCTATTTCGTCTTCATCCTGGCGCTGGCGGCGATCAACCTGATCGTCGGCGTGGGGCTCAACATCCTGTTCGGCCTCTGCGGTCAGATCTCCTTCGGCCATATCGGCTTCTTCGCCCTCGGGGCCTATGCGGTTGCCATCGCGATGTTGGGTGGCTGGAGCTTCTGGCTGGCGCTGCCGGCGGGTGCGCTCCTCGGCGCCGTTGCCGGCGGCTTGCTGGCGCTGCCCGCCTTGCGCGTCTCGGGCCCCTACCTCGCGATGATGACCATCGCCTTCGCCTTCATCGTCGAGCATGGCGCGATCGAGTGGCGGGCGGTTACCGGCGGGCAGAACGGGCTGATGGGCTTCATGGCGCCCGAGCTTTTCGGCCGACCCTTCTTCGAAATGGAGATGGCGATCCTCGCCTCGTTCGTCGCGGGCCTCTCGCTCCTCTTCTTTCACCGGCTCGCCCGCGGGCGCTGGGGCATGGCGATGCGCGCGGTCAGCAACAGCGAGATCGCCGCGCAATCCGTGGGTCTCGACCCGCTCGGCATCAAGACGGTCGCCTTCATCCTCTCGGCAGCCCTCGCGGCCATCGCCGGCGGGCTCTTCACACCGCTGCAGGGTTTCATCTCGCCCGGTACTTTTCCGTTCTTTCAGTCAATCCTGTTCTTGCTGGCGGTCGTGGTGGGTGGCTCCGGCACGCTTTTGGGACCGCTGATCGGGATCGCCATCACGGTGGTACTGCCGGAGATGCTGTCGGGCCTGGCCGAGTACCGGCTGCTCTTCTTCGGCGGGCTCATGCTCGGGGTGCTGCTGGCGGCCCCGCGGGGCGTGGCCGGGATCTTCGTGCGGGCCCTCGTGCGCGACGAAGGCGCGCCTGCGCGACCCTCTGCAGCCCCTCTCGCCGAGTTGATTGCTAGCGCGGGCACGCGGGAGCCGCTTCGGGTCGACGGGCTCTCGATTGCCTTTGGTGGCGTCCAAGCCGCGCGTGCGGTGAACTTTACCGCCGAGCCCGGACGCATCACCTCCGTGATCGGGCCCAACGGCGCGGGCAAGACGACGGTCCTCAACATGATCGGCGGCTTCTACAAGCCGGATGCGGGCTCCATCCGGCTTGGGGAGGTCGACCTCGCCGGCCGGCCCGCCTGGGCCGCGGCGCGGGCCGGGATCGCGCGGACCTATCAGACGACCCAGCTCTTCGAACATCTCTCGGTTCTCGACAATCTGCTCGTGGCTGAGGCCGGCGGGCGGCTCGGCTCACTCCTCGGCGCGCCACCGGGCGTGGAGGCACGGCTGAGGGCTGAGGCGCTTCTCGCCTTCGTCGGCTATACCGGGCCCACCGGCAGGGAAGCCGGCGCCCTGCCCCATGTGGACCGCCGGCTGGTCGAGATCGCCCGGGCGCTCGCGACTGGCCCGCGCCTTCTGCTGCTCGACGAGCCGGCCGCGGGCCTCGGCAAGGCCGACAAGGACGCGCTCGCCAGCCTCCTCCGCCGCATCGCGGAGGCGGGTATCGCCGTTGTCCTGGTCGAGCACGACATGGGCCTCGTCAT
>JBCCLX010000102.1:0-11828 GCA_039026635.1 Pseudomonadota bacterium | reverse complement strand
TGATCATCGGTGGCGGCGTGATGGGATGCTCGCTGGCCTATCACCTGGCCAAGGAGGGCTGGCGCGACGTCGTGCTGCTGGAGAAGGCCGAGCTGACCTCGGGCTCCACCTGGCATGCGGCCGGCCAGATCACCCATTCGGTCAGCCACTATGGGCTCGCGAAGATGGCCGCCTATGGCACCGAGCTTTACCCGCAGCTCGAGGCCGAGACCGGGCAGAGCACGACCTGGCACGGCGGGGGGTCGCTGCTCGTCGCCTATGAAGAGGCGGAGGTCGACTGGCTGCACTACACGCTCTCCATCGGTCGCGGTCTCGGCCATGAGATGGAGATCGTGGGCCCCGATCGGATCCGGGAGCTGCATCCCTTCTACAATCTCGACGGCATCAAGGCCGCACTTCACACGCCGCATGATGGGCATGTGGACCCCGCCGGCGTCAGCTTCGCCATGGCCGCAGGCGCGCGGCAGAACGGTGTCCAAATCATCCGCCACACCCGCGCCACCGGCATCACGCGCCATGAGGGCGGCGAGTTCACCGTGCACACCGAGAAGGGCGATATCCGCACAGCGCTGGTCGTGAATGCGGGGGGTACCTATGCGCGCCAGATCGGGCGCTGGGTCGGCCTCGACCTGCCCATCGCCAACCTGCTGCACCACTACCTGATCACCGAGCCGGTGCCGGAGTTTGCCGACCTGCCCGCCGAATTGCCCGTGATCCGGGACGACCGGCTCGTCTCCGGCTATGTGCGCATGGAGCAGAAATCGGGCCTGATCGGGATCTATGAGAAGGCCAACGCCACCACCGTTTGGGACGACGACACACCCTGGGAGGCAGAGAACGAGCTCTTTGAGCCAGATTTCGACCGCATCATGCCGTGGCTCGAGAACGCCATGGGGCGGATGCCGGTGCTGGCGGAGCTGGGGCTCAAGCGCGTGGTCCACGGTGCCATCACCCATCCGCCCGATGGTAACATGATGCTAGGCCCCTCCGGCGTACCCGGCTTCTGGCTCTGCTGCGGCAGCCAGGTGGGCATCGCCTGGGGCCCGGGTGCGGGCAAGTATCTCGCGCAATGGATGGTCCATGGCGCGGCCGATATCTCGATGGCGAGCTTCGATCCCCGCCGTTTCGGCGCGAAGATCGACGACACCTATCGGATCGAGAAGGCGAAGGAGGACTATCTCCTCCGCCACGAGATCCCCTTCCCGCATCTCGACCGCCCAGCCTGCCGCCCCTCGCATTCCAAGACCTCGCCGCTCTACGAGGTGCTGCGCGAGCAGGGCGCGGTCTATCAGGACGTCTATGGGTGGGAGCGGCCCTACTGGTACGCGGCTCCCGGCGAGGCGCAGGAGCACATCCACGCCTTCGCCCGCTCGGCGCTGCACGACATCATCGGGCGCGAGGTGCGGGGTCTGCGCGAGGGCGCGGGGATTGCCGACCTCACGGCCTTTGCCAAGATCGAGGTGCGCGGGCCCGGGGCGGAGGCCTTCCTCCTCCGCGTCGGCTCCAACAAGCTGCCCCGCAAAACCGGCGGCATCGGCCTCAGCTATCTGGTCAACCCCAACGGCCGGCTCGAGGGCGAGGTCAGCGTCATGCGCATGGGGCGTGAGCGGTTCTACCTCGTCTATGCCGCAGCCCGCGAGGCGGCGCTGCTGGACTGGCTGGAGACGAACCGCACGGCCGAGGAGGCTGGCGGCACGGTCGAGATCGGCAATGTCTCCGAACATATCGGCGTCCTGATGCTCGCCGGCCCCCGCGCGCGCGACATCCTGGCCGCTGCGGCCGATCCCACGCCAGTGCTGCCCGAGGGCTGCGAGGACGAAATCCAGCCCGCAGCCGGTTTCGACAACAAGGCCTTCCCCTGGCTCTCCACAAGGCTCGTCAGCATCGGGGGCGTCACCTTCGCGGCCCTGCGCGTCACCTACACGGGCGAGCTCGGCTGGGAGCTGCATGTCCCGATGACGGGCATGCGCGCAGTCTATGACGCGCTGATCGCAGCCGGTGAGGGGCGTGGCCTCGTGCATGTGGGTGCGGCCTCGCTGAATGCGATGCGCATGGAGAAGGCCTACAAATCCGGCCATGAGATCACCAATGAGGTGACGCTCACCGAAGCCGGGCTCGAACGGTTCGCCCGCGACGGCGGGTTCCAGGGGGCAGCGGCGTCGCTCGCACCGCCGACGCGCTGGGTCCTCGCGCTCCTGCAGCTGGAGGAAGGCGCCGAGCCCGCCGATCCGCTGGGCTCCGAGAGCGTGTGGCAGCGGGAGGCCCATGTGGGTGCCGTCTCCTCTGCCGGGCACGGCTATGGGATCGGCGCGACGCTCGCCTGGGCCTATCTTGCGCCGGCAGCGGCCGCGCCCGGCACCGCGCTCGAGGTTATGGTGCTCGGCAAGCGCCGGGCCGCGACCGTGATCGAGGGCGCTGTTTGGGATCCCGAGAATGCCCGGCCGCGCACCGATGCGCAGGTGCCGGAGGCGGCCGAGTAGGGATCAGGTCCCGCAGAAGGTGTATTGCACCTCCTGCTCCGGGGTGGCGGGCAGCGCATAGCGCTCGGCCCCCGGTTGATCCTCGAAAGGCCGCGCGAGCACGGCGATCAGGCGCTCGAACGGCGCCAGGTCGTCCTGATAGGCCGCCGTAATCGCTTCCTCGACCAAGTGATTGCGCGGGATGTACCGCGGGTTGCAGACGCGCATGGCGGCCCGGCGCTCAACCGGGCTCATCGGATCGCGCGCGCAGCGCCGCTGCCAGCCCTCGGCCCAGGTGTCGAACGCAGTGGGATCCGCAAAGAGCGACCGCGGCCCTTCGCCTTCCATCGTCTCCGGATCGGCCAGATCAGCAAGCTCGCGGAACGTCAGCGTGAAGTCCGCCCGATTGGCCGCCATGCGCTCCAGCAAGTCGCGCAGCAGCGTCTCATCGGCCTCCTCCTTGGCGCGCAGCCCCAGCTTGCGCCGCATCTCGGCCAGCCAGAAGCCGTCGAATATCGCCGGGAACGCATCGACCGCCTTCTGCGCTGCCGCTAGTGCGCCGTCCTCGTCGCCCTCGGCCGCGCCAGGCAGGATCGGCAACAACGCCTGGGCGAGCTGGGCGAGGTTCCAATGGGCGACCCGCGGCTGGTTGCCATACGCATAGCGGCCCGTCTGATCGATCGAGCTGTAGACCATGTTGGGGTCGAAGGCCTCCATGAAGGCGCAGGGCCCATAGTCGATCGTCTCGCCCGAGATCGTCATATTGTCGGTGTTCATCACGCCATGGATGAAGCCGAGGCTCATCCAGCGGGCCACCAGCTGTGCCTGCCGCGCGATCACGCCCCTCAGGAGCGCCACGGCCTGTTCTTCGCCCTCAAGGCCGGCCGCTGTCGGATCGTGACGGTCGGCCGCATGGGCGGCAAGCACCCGCAGCCCGCCCGCATCCTGGCGGGAGTAGAGGTATTGGAAGGTGCCGATCCGAATGTGACTGGCCGCCACGCGCGTGAGCACGCCACCGGGTTCCACGGCTTCGCGCGGCACAGCCTCGCCGGTGGCAACCGCGGCCAAGGAGCGTGTCGTCGGCACGCCGAGCGCTGCCATCGCCTCGCTGACGATGAACTCGCGCAGCACAGGGCCAAGCGGGGCGCGCCCGTCGCCACCGCGCGCGAAGGGCGTCCTTCCAGAGCCCTTGAGTTGGATGTCGCGCAATCGCCCCTCTTGATCGACGATCTCACCGAGCAGCACCGCCCGCCCGTCGCCCAGACGCGGCACCCAGTGGCCGAACTGATGCCCGGCGTAGGCGATGGCGACAGGCACGGCCCCGGCAGGCACGCGGTTACCCGCCAGTGCAGCCACGCTCGCCGGCTCTGCCAGAGCCTCAGGATCTAGGCCGAGCTCTTGGGCCAGACCCTCGTTGATGCGAACGAGCTGTGGTGCACGAACCGGCCGAGGGGACTGGCGTGCATGAAACCGTTCCGGCAGCGCCGCATAGCGCCCCTCAAGCCGATGGTCGAGCGCCGTCGGCGCCGCGGGCGAGGCCGCGGGTTGGGTCGGGGAGCTGGGAGCGGAGGTGGTGCCTGTCATGCGTCTCTCGAGGACTATGGTTGCTGTGCCGTACCGATCCTTCATGTGGGTCGGCGAAACCCTCTGTGCACCCCCCCATCGACACCCTCGTGACGCTCCTTGCGCACCCGCACGGCGCCGGGCCAGATGGCGGCGCCGCTGAAGGAGACCGCGATGACCGAGACCGCCCCTGAGACGCCGCTGCCCGAGACGATGATGGCCGTGGTCACGCTCGGCGTCGGCGGGCTCGACCAGCTCAGCTACCGTTCGGTCCCGACACCGCGCCCGCGGGCCGGAGAGGTGCTGCTCCGCGTCCTCGCGGCCGGCGTCAACAACACCGAGATCAACACGCGGCTTGGCTGGTACTCAGAGTCCGTCGAGACCAGCACCGAGGCTGCGGCCGAGGTCACCGGGGCCCGTTCGGATGGCGGCTGGAACGAAGCGACGCCTTTTCCCTTTATCCAGGGCACCGACTGTTGCGGCAGCGTCGTGGCGGTGGGCGAGGGTGTCGACGCCAACCGGATCGGCGAGCGGGTGATCGTGCGCGCCTGCATGCGCCCGGAGGGTTTCGGCTCGCCGAAGAACATCTGGATGGGCTCCGATTTCGACGGGGCCTTCGCAGACTATGTCCGCGTCCCCGCAACCGAGGCCTTCGCTGTCTCCTGCGATTGGAGCGATGCGGAACTGGCGAGCCTGCCCTGCGCCTATGGCACGGCGGAGAACATGGTGCATCGCGCGGGCGTCGTCGCCGGCCAACGCGTCCTGATCCCTGGCGCCTCGGGCGGGGTCGGGTCGGCCACGGTGCAGCTCGTGCGACGCCGCGGCGCCGACGTCATCGCCATCGCCGGGGCCGAGAAGCACGATCAGATCCGCGCCCTCGGCGCGACGACGCTCCTCGATCGGAGCGCCGACCCGGTAGCCAGCCTCGGGGAGGAAAGCGTCGATGTGGTCATCGACAACGTGGGCGGCGCAGGCTTCGGCGCCATGCTCAAGGTCCTCCGCCGCGGTGGCGCCTACGCCTCCTCCGGCGCGATCGCAGGGCCACTCGTGGCGCTCGACATGCGCCAGATGTATCTCAAGGACCTGCGGCTCATCGGCTGTACGGGCTGGGACGAGCCGGTGTTTCCAAATCTGATCGGCTATGTCGAACGCGGTGAGATCCGCCCGCTCGTCGCCCGCACCTACCCGCTCGAGCGCATTGCGGACGCGCAAACGGACTTCGGGGACAAGCGCCATGTGGGCAAGTTCGTCCTGCTGCCCTCCTCGGGCACCTAGACCACTCGCACCCCGTCAGCCGGCGGCACGCTCCGACAGGGCCATCGTCGTCCGCCTATAGATCATGCGCGCATCCCGAAGGGATTTGCCGACGCAGGTCACGCCCAGTTTCCCATGGCCCGAGAGCGCACCGATGATGTGGAAGGCGACGCCCTCCTGCGTCAGGGCGTTGAAATGCAGCCCCCGCTCGACAGCGATATCGATCAGATCATCCGCCGTCAGCCCGCGATAGGCCGGGGACTGCAGATTGTCCGAGGCGACATAGCAAAGGTTCTGCCCCGAGCGGGACCGATAGGCGCCGCGCTCCCGGTCGTAGGTGCCGTCGGTGAGATGCTGGAGCATGAGGAAAGGGTGCGTCGTGCCCCCTTTCCGAAGATTGATCTCGACGGCGTAGTGCCGCCAGCCGCCGTTCTCCGGCACCGAGATGAAGTCAATCCCGAACCGGCCGAGCACGCCCTCGCGCCGGAGCGCCTCTGCCGCGCCCTGTGCCTCCTGATGGAGGTCCTGGCGGTAGGCACGGTCGGCGGGGAAACTACAGCCGGTGAAGACTTGGCCAGACTGTCCGCCGGTGATCTGGTCATGTGTCGAGATCAGCTCGAGCTCCCGGCGCGGGGTGATCCGATATTGGACCGAGGGCGATCGCTTGCGCGCCCCCTCCACGAAGGCCTCGACGATGCCGCCCATCTCCTCGAACTTCGCGTCGAAGGCCTCCAGATCCACGCCGCTGGCAACAAAGCGCATCCGGTGGAGATGCTGGCGGATCCAGGCCTCAAGACCCGCCCCGCTCGGCGCGTCCGAGAACTCGAAGATGGCGTTGCCTTCGCCCGAGAAGCCTTCGTTCAGCTTCACGACCGCGCGCTTGAGGCCAGGATCGGCTCCTTTGAGGCTCGCCAGAGCCGTCACGACGTCCTGCATGTCGGCGAGGTCTTCGTGGCCGGCTGCCACCGTCATACCCGCCGCCTTGAAGATCCGACGCGAGCCACTTTTGGAGCCGAGCGGCAAGAGCGCGGGATCGCAGCCATAGATCGGCACGCCGAGGCGCAGCGCAAGCTCGCGCTCGGGGCCGGCCACGTTGAAGCAGGTGATATGCGCGTGCTCCGGATCCTTCACCGCGGCCCGCAGACGCGCCATCAGGCGCGGGCGCTCCAGCACCTTCTCCGTCAGCGCCCGCGCCGCCGGATCATGGCAAGACAGAAGCGTGAGCCTACGCCGCGCATGCCCGCTCGGGATGCCGGGCAAAAGGTGCAGGTAGTAGTCGATGATCGCCTGGGGGATCGGCTCGCTGGTCAGATAGACCACATGAACGTTCGGCTGGCGCAGCAGGAAGAAGAGGCAGAGGAGGCGTTGTTCGTAATGAATCACGCCTTCGATCTTCGCGAGGATCTCGGTATCGAGCGTGAGGCTCGGCAAGACGATGACCGTGCGCGGCCGGTCCGGGTCCGCGAAGATCATCTCGTAGCTGTCCTGCAGCCGATCCTGCAGCGCCTCAAAATCGCCGGGCGCATCCAGCGGGCCGTCTGGCACTGTCGGCGCTGTGGGAGGCTGCGTCATGATGGGCCGATCCCGTTCTCACATCCGCGGGCGCGCTTGCGGGCCGCGGTGTACCCCTTGCCCTGAGTCCTAGCACCGCTTCGCCGCGCCGTGACAGAAGATCGTTGCCGGAAGGGCCGCCTAGCCAAGCCGTGAGACCATCATGCCGCGCTGGGCGACTCCTCGACGATTGGAGCCACCTGAGGGATGCATGTCGCGCGCAACGCATCTGCAAACATGTTGGGGGCCGATGCGGTGATGAGGGCGCCGGATCGCAACTGCTATCTGTCCTGGCGCTAGTCCATCCCGTGTCGTGCTTTCAGGGTGTCGATCAGCTTCATGATCTGCGGCTCCAGAGCGACAAGCTTGCGCTCGAAGACCTGTTGTCCGGCGGCGAGCAGCGCGGGGAAAGAGGCGGTGCCCGACGCGAGCTCCCCTTCGAGCGCCATGCTCGCGGAGCGCAGATCGAAACCGTCGGGATCCGGCGGTGCCGTGTTGCGCCCCTTGGCGACAAGCTCCACCGAGGCGCGATCGAGGTTCTCAGCCAGCTGGACTTTCAGCGCGATCGAGAACGAGCCGCTTGGGGCATCTTGGCGCTGAACGCCGGAAAAAAGCCGGCCGTCCTCGGTTCGGAGCAGGGGGAGCAGCTCGAGGTTGCTCGCATAGGCCTCCGGCATGCCCGGCACCACGATGCGATAGGCCCCATCACCCGCGGGCGCGAGCACAAAGCCCGCCTGCACACCCTGGAAGGCCATCTCCGTGACGACCCGCAGCCCGACGGTGATCCCCAGCATGATCGCATCGCCGATCCCGTCCATGATCGCCGTCGGCACTGCGACAGCAGCCTCACCGAGGGCGCGGGCGACGGAACCGCCATCGGCGGAGGATTGGGCCCGTTCGCGGCGCATCTCCGCCGCCTCCTCCGCGATCTCGCGCTCCATCTGGCGCATGACGAAGGCAAAGAAGCTCTGAGCGTCATGGGACTGGTTGTTCACCACCAGGCCCGTCGCCCGGAGATCGCCGACAAAGGGCCCGATCGACCCCTCGGGCAGCGGTAGCGAGCGCGTCGGATCAGGGCTCGGTGCCGCGGGCTCAGCCGCGCTTTCCGCGATCACAGGCTCCGTCGCTTCCGGCTGGGTCACCTCAGGGGGCTGCTCGGGTTCTGGAGCGGGCGCGTCGGCGCGGACGAAGACGACGCTCACTGCACTGCCGGGCGGAGCGCGCCCGGTTGGGATATGCGCCACGATGCGCCCGGGCGGCGTGTTGGGCGCCTGGTCGGGCGCCAATGCCTGCGGGAACGGCCTGAACCCTGCCGTCTCGATCGCGGCGATCCCCTCGGCCAGCCGCATACCGGTGACGTTCGGGATCGAGAGCTGGTCGTCGTAAACCTCGACCACGACTGTTGTGCCGGTTCTTTGACGCCCATAATGGCTCTGGTTCCAGATGCGGTTGACCTGCGCGGCCTGCGCGGGCGGCCGCCTCGGGGCGAGCGCGGGCTCGACGGTGATCCCGCGGGGTACCGCCGCCTGCGCCTCTGCCAGTGTGAGACCGGTGAGATCGGGGACACTGACTTCGAGATCCTCGAGATCGAGCACCACCTCCCCGAAATCCGCCGTCGGCTGGCCGCTTCCGAGGCGCGCTGGCACGATAGCGCTCGCCCGCCCCGCAAAGCGCTGGTTGGCCATTTCGACCTCGGCCTCGCCCTTCAGAACCCGCACGAGGCGCACCGCCTCCGGCAGCGTCTCGCGGAACGCCTGCCCCGGTTTCACCCGATAGGAGAGACGGGTCGGGCTATCGGGCATGGCCACCGAGAGCGTCACCTCCTCCGGCGCCACGAACCCATCGGGCAGGCGGAGACTGACCTGACCGGCAATGTCGAGCGAGCCTGCGGCATAGATCTTGAGCCGCATCTCGAGCGGCTCGATGGGCTCGGCGCGGAGCAGGGCGGGCAGATCGAGGCTCAGCGGGAGGATCTCCTCGGCGAGGCTCGCATCGGGCATCACATGGGTCACCCGCAGATCGATCGCCTCACCCGCCTTCGAGAAGACGGCGCTGCCGGTGTAGCGGTCCTTCACGCGGGCGAAGCGCTCGCCGCCGAGCATCACTTCCGTCCCGCTTTCGGGCAGCGGTGTGTTGCTCCAATCGACCGCCATCACCTCGACAGGGGCGATCGTGACCGTTGCCGGGCTCACGGGAAGCGCGCCGAGATCCTGCCGCCCGCCCATCGCCATGGGTCGCACGATCCGGGGGGCGCGGGGGCGCAGAAGTTGCCCCTCGGGCCCCGTCAGCATCGCCGAGAGCACGATGCCATCGGCGAGGCGCACAGGGACCGGATTGGTGAAGGAGAAGCCGCCGCCCGCCTCAACGCCCAGTTCGCCGGCCATGGCGCTGACGACGAGACCGCCCGCGACGGATGGCGCGCCCTCGACCGTCGGATCCGGCACGAAGCGCCCCTCAACGCTCAGGTTGCCGGCCTCGTAGAAGGGCAGCCGAAGGCTGAGAGCGATGGCATCCTTGTCCGTGTCGGGATCGTAGAGGCGGGCTTCGGAGCGGGCTTCGACCAGCCCTCTCGGCGTTTGCCTGCGAGCCCGCACTTCGAGGCTGTCACCGAGCTCGAGGCGCAGCTGCTGGCTGGGCCCGCTCGCCCGCTCCACGCCCTGCACAAAGAGGGCCAGATCGGCGGGGACGATTGCGCCGCTGGCGTCGCGCACCTCGATCGAGACGGTGACGACCTGCGCACTCAGGAGCCTCAGCCTGTCGCGCAGCGCAAATTGTGCGGCCGCCGGCGTGCCCTCGGCAGCCTGGATCTGGGCGCGCGGCCGGAAGTCGACGGCACTGGGCAGGCTCTTGGGCTCCAGCGTGACGCCCCGCGCAATCCCGGCAAAGGCGCTGAAGTCATAGACGGGATAGCTGGGCCAGGGGGAGGCTTGGGCGCCTTGCGCACCGGAGGCCGACGCGGTGTCCGCCGCCCCGACCGATGGATTCGCGGCCGCCCGATAGGCTGGCGTCGGCAGCATGGTGGCGTGGATGGCGCAGAGCGGCTGGGTGAAGCGCCCGGTCGCATCGATGTCGACAGGGCGAAGCTGGGAGCGGGGCCGGGGCGGTGGGGCGAGTCCGTCGCGCCGGAGATAGAGCCCGATGGTCTCGGCCCGAAGGGGCTCCGGCACCTCGATCTCGCCGGTGATATAGGCCTCAGCCACCGTCAGGTCGATCGGCGCCGCCAGCTGGGCCAGAGGCACGTCATGTTCGCCGAGCGCCGTGAGCTGCAGCGCATAACGGCCGTGCTGGCGCAGCGGCACGTGGTAGTGGCGTGCTTTTGGCGGGCGCAGCACTTCGTTCCAGAAATAGCGCGGGCCGACAGCGTCAGAACAGGCGTCCAGCGGGGCAGGCTGGTCGCCGGCCTGCACAAGCTCCCAGCGCCACTGCTTGATCAGCGCCTGCAGGTCCGCACCGGCCGGCCCCTGGAGCGCGGATTTTGGCGTGACGGCGGTAATCCGACCCTGCAGAAGATCGCTGACCGCAAAGTCCTCCTCAGGGGAGATCGACACCGCCACGTCGAACATCGCCCGTGTGAGCGCCATGAGGCGTGCGGCCTGATCGGTGAGGGCTCCCCGTCGCGCGGGGATAGCCGAGGCATCTCCGGTGGCGGGCGGTGTTGCCTGCGCTTCCCCCTCTCCCTCGACCTCTCCTTCTGGCGCATCGCTGCCCGGCGGTGGCGGCACTATGGTGAGGGCCTTCAGCGTTTGGGCGCGCTCCGCCTCGAGGGCGTCGCCGACGGCGGGTTCGGCATGGTCGAGCTTGACGAGCTGCATCAGGACCCGGAGCCGGCGCTGCCAGTAGGGGTGCTTTAGGGCGAGCGCCCAGGGGTCGTCGGCGACCCTGCGCGGGCGCTCGATCAACGTGCCGTTGCGCGGCGCGGCGCGCTTGCGGGCATACCAAGTGTAGTAGGCCTCGAGCGCCTCGGAGAACGCCTCGCGCTGCGTGTCGATGCGGCGGAAATAGGTCTCCCGCCATGCCTCTGCCTCCGAAAGAGCGCTGCCACCGGCCTGCATTCTGTTTCGGAACGCCACGAGGTCGAGCAGGAGATTGCCCTCGGCCCCAAGCGGCGCCGTGCCATTGCTTGGTCCAGGCCCAGGACCCGCGCCAGGATCGATCGGGATGCGCAGATGCACGGGCGCGATATCGAGCCCGTCCGTCTCCGTCGCCACCCGGGCCGTCGTCGCGCTGATCACGGAGACGACCTGGCGATAGGCATCCTCATAGACGAAGACGAGATCCGAGAGCTCGCGCAGGATGTCACGCGCCTCGCTGCGCAGAAGCTCGGGTGCGCTCGTCGCCACGGGGTCGAGCTCGGCGGTAGATCCGGTGACCGCGCTCGGCCCGACAGAGGCGAAGGGCGAGCGGTTCTGGGCCGCAATGGCCGCGCGCAGTTCCGCATCCAGCGTCTCCAGCCGCAGGCGGGCGGGCCGTGTCTTGGCCGCATAGTCCTCGGCGATGGGAAAGCGGGTCCAGCCCGGGTGGGCGCCGCGCATGCGCGAGGGGATGGGCCGTACCGACTCCGCAACATTTGGCCAGACCAGGCGGTCGATATCTCTCATCCGCCTGGTGAGCTTCTCGTACTCCTCGACGAAATTCTCCTCGACCGTCGCGACCTCCTCGGTCGTCACGCGGCGCATCGCCTTCTCGAGAATGCCGCAGATGAAGTTCGTCTCGAGCAGCTTCTGGCGCTGAACCCAATACTGCGAGACGAGGAAGCCGAACTGTCGGCGGGCGCCGTCATCGAGGCCGACGAGCACGTCCCAGCTGATGGGAGGACGGCCCTCGCGGTAGCGCGTGACGGGGTCGCCGATGCTGAAGCCGGTTGCGCCATAGCCCGGGATCACGATTGCCTCGGGCTGTGGATGCAGGACGATCTCCTTATCCGACATGCGCCGGTCATCGTCGTCAGTCGCCACCTCGATGCCGATCGACTTCAGGTACTCCGGCGTCCAATCACTGCTC
>JBCCLX010000101.1:0-11845 GCA_039026635.1 Pseudomonadota bacterium | reverse complement strand
CTAGGCCCAGACCGTGATCGACATATCGCTCCGCCAATACAACCGCATTCGTCCCCATGAGGCCCTCGGCATGCGTCCGCCCGTGCCCGAAACAATCTAGAGAAACCCCTAAAACGTGACCCAAACGAAGGGGGCTGGACATTACATCGCCCATCATCCATTCTCTATCACTATCTTTGTCGACGGCGCAGGCTTGTCTTTTGGATCGTGCTCTTTTTGAGAACGCGTTTCTTGGGGGTTTCGCGTGCTTAGGTCCGTTTGGGGCGGCGCTCTCGGGGGGCGGTTATGGCGATGCTGGTTACGGCGGTGATGACGATTGAGGCGGCGATCCATTGGGTTGGGCTTAGGCGTTCGGAGAGAGTGGCGCTGGCGAGGGCGATCGTGAAGACGGGGACGAGGTTGAGGTAGACGCCTGCGATGGAGGCCTCGGTCGTCCGTAGGCCGAGCAGATAGACGTAGAACGCCATGCCATAATAGAGCACGCCCGTGCCGGCGGCGGCGAGCATGCTGGACCCGTCGCCGAAGTGGGCGGCCGAGAGCGCGGTCGCGGTGCTCAGGGCGGTGACCGAGGCCGCCACAAGACATGCGGTGCTCTGGACGATGATGAGGGTTGCGAGAACGCTTGTGCTTCCACTCAACCGTCGCATCCAGACGACGTAGATGGCGGCGCAGACGGTCGAGAGCAAGGCCAGAGCGACGCCGAGGCTCCGCCCGGTCGTGTCGAAGCCGGATCCTCCGATGACGATACCGCCCACGCCCGCAACGCCCACCAGGCTGAGGACCAAAACGGCGCGTGCAATGCGCTCTCCGAGCAGCAGTCGCGCCAGTGCGATGATCACGATCGGCTGGGTCGCAAAGATGACCGATGCCTCGCTTGCCGGGATCGAGGCGAGGGCCATGATCGTGCCGACCGATCCCACGCCCAGGATCACCCCGGCGACGGCGGGTCGCGCGAGGGGCGGAAAATCCACGCCGCGCCAACCGCGGACCCCCTGAACCGCGATCAGGAAGGCAACGCCGCCGATCAGCTGGAGCGTCAGGAAGGGCAGCGGATCGATGATCGTATCGCGGCTCGAGAGCAGCGCTTTCACCCAGACGGACCCGAGTGCCAGCAAGAAGGCGGAGGCCACGAAGTAGAGATGGGCGAGGGGCATCGGCGGTCCTTTCGGAGCCTTGATAAGGCGCTCCGTAAAATGTACTCAAACGATCAATAGGCCTTTTTGAATGACTTCAGATTGCCCAAACGATGGTGCCGAACCTCACAACCTTGCGCGCCTTCGAAGCTGCCGCCCGCCTTGGCAGCTTCAAAGCCGCGGCTGATGAGCTGCATGTCACGCCAGCTGCTGTGAGCCGCAGCATTGCGCGCCTGGAGGCGGAGCTTGGGCTCGTCCTCTTTGATCGCATGCACCGGGCCGTCTCGCTCACAGAGGTGGGGGCTCGCTATGCGCAGCGCGTCTCTGACGGGTTTCGCCATCTGGCGAAGGAACATCTTGGCCCGGCGGCGGCCCGGCCCATGCTCTCACTGACGATCGAGGCGACTTTCTTGCGGCAGTGGCTTCTGCCGCGCCTGCGCGCAGCGCGGTTTCGGGACTTGGAGGTGTCGCTGACGGTCCAGTCCCATGACAACCCGCCGCGGACGATACCCTCGCAGACTGACCTCGCGATTGTCTGGGGCTATGCGAATTACACAGGTCTCAAGCGCACGCGCCTTGTCTCCCCAAAGACGATCCTGGTGGCCGCGCCAGGGCTCGATGTGGGGGATCTGTCGCGGGTCGCCGCTGCCGGGCTCATCCACGAAGCGAACGACAGTTGGTGGCGGCTGGTCTTTGCCGAGGCCGATCTGGCCTATCCCGAAGACGCTGCGGCCTTGACGCTCTCACGCTGCGATCTGCCGATTGAGGCCGCGCGCTTGGGCCTGGGGACAGCTGTCGGCGACGATGTGATCGCTGAGCATGAACTGCGCGCCGGGGCGTTGGTTCCGGTCGCCGGCCCCCGTCTCGATACGCAGGATTACTATCTTTTGACGCGCCCAAGGCCGACAGCGCCGGCGAAAGCCTTCACGGCTTGGCTCTTGGAGGAGGCGCGCGACTTCGCTTCCTGGCAGCAGGAGTTCGCGTCCCGACACGCCTGATCTGACGATCCCCAACACACTCTGCCAACGCCGAAGACAGAGCGCCCTGGAGGGCTGACCATGAGCTTCATCCTGTACTCCTACCCGGACTGCGCGAGCCATGTTGTGCGGATGGCGCTCGAAGAGTTGGGGGCGCCCTATCGAGACGAGGTCGTTGATTTTCGTGTTGAGGCGCAGCGGAGTGCGCAGTTCCTGGCGCTGAACCCGCGCGGTCTCGTCCCGGTTTTGGCGGATGAGGTCTCGGGGGCAACGCTCTCGGAGACGGGGGCGATCCTACATTACCTCGCCGAATGGAGCGGTCGTCTGGCGCCCCCGGTTACCGACGGGCCGGCACGCGCGGCGTTTCTGCAGTGCTTGTACTTTCTCTCCAACACCGTCCACGCGGATGCGCAGTTGCAGTATTACACGGAGCGCTATGTGGGTGAGGCTCTGGCCGAGGCGGCACGACCATCGGTGCATGTGCGCATGCGCGCCCATTTCGCTCTGCTGGAGGAAGCCATTGCCGCCCGCGGGGGGCCATGGTTGCTCGGAACGCAGCTCAGCATGTGCGATTTCTACCTCGGCGGATGCGCGCGCTGGTCGCTCGTGGCGCCCCGCCATGCGCCTCTCGAGCCGGAAGCCATCACGCGCCATCCCTATCTGAATGCCCTGCTCGAACAGCTGGAGGACCGACCGGCGGTCATCCGCGCCTTCGCCGCCGAAGACACTCCGCGCTCTGCCTTCTTCCGCGCCCCCGTTCGTTCACATCGGACGAGGACCCTCGCGGTGTGACGAAAGCCCCAGCGCCGCTTTGATGATGCGGGGTGACGGACGCCCGCTCGCATTACTGCTATGTTAAACACGTCTGACCGATGCGTGGCGTGGCGTAGTTCTCGTAGCGTCAGTGCTCGCTCCAACAAAACACAACGCCAGGGAGGCGCCCTAATGACCCATCACTCGTCCCTCATCCCCGAAAGCCCTCGTCTGCACCGCCGCGGCGTCTTGTTTGGTGCTGCGGGCCTTGGCCTCGCGTCTTCGAGCGGCGCTCTTGTCGCGCCAAGCGCGCAGGCGGCGACCTCGGCTTTGGCTCAGGCTCCATACTTCTACCGCTTCCGCATTGGCGATCTGCTCGGCACGGTCGTCTCCGACGGCGTTCTGCCGCTCGGCGATCCGACGGCGAGCTTCATCGGCCCTTCGTCGGAGGACATGCGCGCGATGCTGACCCGCAACTTCCTGCCGACAGACAATGCGGTGCTCGAGCAGAACATCCTGGTCGTCGATGCAGGTGATCAACGGATCCTCTTTGACACTGGCATGGGCACCTCGCAGATGTTCGGCCCGACGCCCGGCAAGCTGATGTCGAGCCTCGCGGCCGCCGGGATCGAGGCGAACACCATCACCGCCATCGTCTGCACCCATGGCCATTGCGATCATGTTTGGGGGATCATGTCGGATGCGGGCGAACGGATTTTCCCGAATGCGCAGATATGGATCTCCGAGGCCGATTTCGACTTCTGGACCGATGAGGCCAAGCTGACGGCGACGGATCCCGCCTGGATGGCACCCTTCGTTGAAGGCGCGCGGCGCAACCTCATGCCCAATCAGGATCGCATGAAGTTCTTCAAGGATGGCGAGGAGTTTCTGCCGGGCCTGCAGGCCATGTTCGCGCCGGGCCATACGGTGGGGCATACCGCCTTCATCGTCACCTCCGGCAATGACACGCTCGCGGTGATCGGAGACCTCACGCATCACCATGTCATCCTCTTGGAGACGCCGCTGACGCAGTTCGCCTTCGACACCGACCCGGCTCAGTCTGCTCAGACACGGGTGCGCGTGCTCGACATGATCGCGGCACAGCGCCTGCCGATGATCGCCTACCACTTCCCTTGGCCCGGTATCGGGCATGTGGAGAAGGTGGGTGAGGGTTTCCGCTTCCACCCTGCGCCGATGATCATGCAGGAGATCCCGAGCTGATCGAGGCCCAAGGCAGGCCGGGGTGGGATGACCTTGCCCCGGCTCGCCGATCCAACTGCGGCTTTCGGCACGGACGATGAGTGCTATGGTGGCGTCGGAGAGATCGGCTGACGCGATCCCCGGCGATGGAGAAGAAGGAGAGACTGATGAGGCGTTGGCTTCCCACGCTCGTCTTGATCGCGATGCCGTCACTCGCCCTATCCGCGCCATCGGGCATGATCGCGCCTCCTCCCGGGCTCGATCCGGCATCGAAGGCCGCTTTGGCAGAGAGTGTTCGGCTCATCGAGGCGGATCGCTATTGCGAGGCGCTGCCGCTGCTCGAAGATCTTGCCGTCGACGCCCCCGACAATGCCGACGTCTTCAATCTGCTGGGCTATGTCCATCGCAAGATGGATGAGCTTGACGTCAGTGCGGCGCATTATGCCCGCGCGCTCTCGCTCGATCCCAACCATCTCGCGACCCTGTCGTATCAGGGCAAGCTCTTCCTGCAGCTCGGCGATCTGGACAAGGCAACGGCCAATCTCGCGCGGCTCGAGACGCTGTGCGGCGCCTGTGAGGAGCGAGACGAGCTCAAAGCGGCGATGGATGCATCGCAGACGCAATAGGCGGGGATCGGCAAGCGACTGCCTCATGCAGGTAGCCGACCTGCCGTCGCTTAGCGAAAGGCCCGCCCAACCGCGCGTCTTGTGAGCGCGACGAGCACGAAAAGGCCCGTGGCGGCCACAAGGAACGGGGCGATCAGTGCGTCGCCGCGCGGCAGGAAGGTCTCGGCGACGCTTACCAGAGCGCCCGAGGCGACGAGGCCGAGGGGCATCATCCCCCAGGCGAAGAGGCGGTAGACGCTGTTCACCCGCCCTCGGATCTCATCCGGCACGATGCGCTGACGGTAGGCGATGGAGAGCGTGTTCCAGATCACCCCGCTCATCGCATCGAGAAACATGGCGACAGCCACCGTGATCGGGCCGGGCGCGAAGGCGATCACGAGGATTGCGGGCGGCGTCGCGAAACCAATCCATTGGGCGAGCCGTCCGCGGGGGATGACGCTGAGCAGCGGGGCAATCAAGAGGCCCCCGATGATACCACCCACAGCACTGGCCGCGAGGATCAGGCCATAGGTGGCGGCGCCGACGCCGAGGTTCTCCTGGAGGTGCAGGACGATCGCGATCATGGCCATCTCTTCCAGAAAGCACCAAACGCCGGTGACGACGACGAGGAGCCGCAGCGTCGGGTGCCCCGCGACAAAGCGAAACCCGGCTGCCAGTTCGGCCCGCCACCCGGCGGTGGGCGCTTGTCCCGTTGCAGGCCTGAACTGCCCGCTGAGCGAGGCGGTCAGCAGCGCGGCCAAAAGGAGTGCGACCGCAATCACCAAGAAAGGGGCGGGCAGGAAGAGCGCCACGAGAAAGGCCCCGAAGGCAGGGCCCGCCATCCCGTTGCCGACGATCTCGATGCTGCCCAAGAGGCCGTTCGCCCTCTCCAGCTTCCCGGTCGGTACGAGGGCGGGCAGCATGGATTGCGCAGCGTTGTCGCGCGTAACCTCGGCGCAGCCGATCAGAAGCGCGATGGAGAGCAGGATCGGATAGAGCATGGAGGGGCCGACGCCCTCACCCGCGGGCTCGCTAAGGGGCAAGTGCAGGAAGATCGCGACGCCGGCTATCGCATAGGCCGCGGTTCGCAACAGATCGCACCCCACGATCAGGTGCCGTCGATCCACCCGATCAGCGAGAATTCCGGATGGCAACGCGAAGAGGACCCAGGGGATGCGAAGAGCCGCCGGCAGAACCGCGATCCAGAGGGGGTCCCGCGTCAGCAGAGATGCCGTCCAGGCCCAGGCGGCCAAGGCGATCCCATCGCCGAGATTGGCAAAACCCACGGCAGCGCAGAACCGCATCAACCTGCCATGATGCCAAGGGGACGCCGGCGCTGGCGCGGTCGCGTCTCCCCTTGGTGACGTCGGTGCTTTGCCCGCTGCTGTCGTCATCCGCCTCATCCCGATTCATGGTTGACCGGGGTGCTCGTACGACCTCAACTTAAGTTGAGGTCAAGCAGTAGCTGAGGGCACTGTGGCAACGGAGCTGTCGGTGGGCGAGGTGGCGGAGCGGACCGGCGTGGCGGTCTCGGCGCTGCACTTTTATGAGCGCAAGGGACTGATCCGTTCCGAGCGCACGGCATCGAACCATCGCGCGTATCCCCGGAGCGTGATCCGCCGGGTGACCGTCATTCAGATCGCGCAGAGGGCTGGCCTGTCGCTGGCTGAGATAGCCATGGCCCTGGAGGCGCTGCCGAAGGATCGGACGATCTCGGCCGAGGACTGGGGGCGAGTCTCGACCAATTGGCGCGACCAACTCGACAGCCGGATCGCGTTGCTGACGAGCCTGCGCGACAACCTGACCGGCTGTATCGGATGCGGGTGCCTGAGCGTCAAAGAATGCCCGCTGGTGAATGAAGGAGACCGGCTTGCCGAACTCGGAGCCGGCCCGCACCTGCTCGCTGGCACGAAGGACCAGCGTTAGCCGGCCCTCATGCAGTCTGGCGCTATCAGACCGCTTCGACCCTCAGCCAACGCAGGATTTCCGCCTGTCAGTCGCGAGATCGGACGGTCGTGCGGGGCTGCCCGAGCGCGCAGCGCTTCTCAGCTTAACAGCACCATCTCGCCCTCGCTCGGCACGCCGGACTCGGAGACGATGAAGAGCATATAGGGTCCTGGTGGCGCGACAGTCTTGTCCTTCGGACCGCGCAGCTCGACATAGGATCGGTGCTCGAGATGCCGCGTGATTTCGAGGGACACGCAGCGCTGATCCATGTTGTTGGCATGGGTGACCGAGCCGAGACGCATCAGCACCCCGGACTTCACCCGCTCCTTCTGCCAGACGAGGATCGCAAACTTCTGATCGTAGTCCGGGGGCGTGAGCACAGCCATTCGGGGCCGTTTTCCGCGCCAGAGATAGGGTGGCTCCCAGATGTCCAAGCTTCGGTTCTGGACGATCGGCTCGGGCGGAAAGCCGCCCGTGGAGCCCGCGCTCATCACCGTACCGTCAGCCAAGAGGAGGGCCACGGCATGGTAGAGCCGGTCGCTCAAGGCCGTCGCCATCCGGCGGAAGAAGCCGTCGGGACCGATGGTCGGGTCGTAGAGCTCCGCCCCGCGGACCGGATCGCGATTGGCGTTGGAATAGCCCCGCGCCGCCCCGCCGCTGACGAAGACGGAACCGTCCGGAAGCAGCACCGCATCGGACATGAAGCGACGTTCTCGCATCCGGAGCCGCTTCGGACTGCGAAACCCCGGCTGCGCGTTGAGGGACCGTTCGGGATCGAACTCGACTATCTCGGCCGTGTCCGTCGCCGGGTAGTTGACGAATAGGGTTTCGTCCCGGTTCGGCCGTCGATCATTCTCGGAACCGCCGCCTAGGATGAGGACGCGCGGACGCGGAAAGCCATGGCCCACGGGCAACAGCACGGCGGAGCCATAGAGCGGGAAGGTCCGAATGCTCGGCTCGCGCAGAAAGTAAGTGCGCTCCCGCGTGAGCGATGCATCGGAACTGCGATAGCTGTAGAGATGCGCCCGCTCGCGATCCTGCACCATCAGCACACCGTCTGGGTTGCGCGACTGCCCCTTCGGCAAGACGAAGACGAAGGGATAGGTCGCGAGGCGACGATCGTTGAGGAGTGTGCGCCGGCCCTTCGGGGCCTGGATCGGACGGTTCAGGCTCGGATCGAAGAACTCGTACTCGAGCGCGACGCGGTAGAAACCGAGGCCCCGGGCGACGTTATGGATCCGCACGTTGTCTTTCGCCTGTGCGCCCACAAGGATGCCCAACACGTTATTGAAGGGCAGGAGAGCCGCCGAGGACCCCGAGACGATCAGCATCCGACCATCGGGCATGCAGGTGACCGTCGGATACCAGCGATGGTGTTTTATCGAGGGTAGGCTTGACCATCGCGCGCGCCGCCGCCGTTGGGAGCGCGTGCCCTGGGAAAGCACTTCGTCATGCTCGTAACGGTAGAGAAGATTGCCGTTGCTGCCGAAGGCGATATGCCCCCCCGCGACGAGCAGCGTCCCGTCCGGCAAATGGGCATGACCTGCGCAGAACAGGTTCTTGAGCGGGCTCATCGGGCTGGGTTCGAGCGCCAGCCTCGGCTTGTCCGGATCGAAGACACCGATGTTCATGAAACGAAGGTCGTTCACGCCCTCTCGGTCCAAGGGACCCTTCATGCCAGGGGCGAAGAACAGCACCTTCTTGTTCGGCATCAGGGCGGCGTGCACGGCGACCACATCGCCGGCGATCTCGCCCCGCGTTGTCCAGCGCCCGCCTTCTGGCACCACATAGACGTCGATGTGGTCCTCGGAGAAGGTGTTCGTGTCCGTATCCGCCGCCCGCACCGTGATCCGAACGGCATCGCCCGGGTTGCCCGGCGCAATCGCTTTGATCGAGGCGCGGACCTCGGGGTCTCCGCGGCGAAGGGGGACGCTCGGGGTCAGCACCACCACGCGCGAATTGTCCGAGACCACCTGAACCGTGGTGTCCTTGCCAGGCGGGAGCGGGCCGCAGGAGATCTTGAGGTTGATGGCGCGGGTTTCTCGCCAGCCCTTGCTCCAGCCGTCGACCGGGCCGATCGAGACGGCCGTATCGCCCTCCTCGCCCGAGACGGTCTTCACGGTCAGGCTTAGCGGAACGACGACCTCTTCGACCGGCGGTCGAGGGCGCGGGATGAGGTCCGGGATCACCCGTACCGTCCCGTTGACCCAGTCCTCGATACTGATCGTCAGGCGGTTGGGATCGAGCGGTATGCCCTCGTCGTCCTCTTCGGGAAGCGGGATCTCCCCGTTCTGGGGCAGGTTCTCGCCAAGGACGCGGTCACCGTAGAACACGGTCACCCGCGCATCACTGTCGACCGAGAAGCCGTCCCAACCGAGGACGCTGGGCCGGTCGTCCTCCCCGTCGACTTCCACGCCATCGGCAGTGCGCAGGGAGGCCGACAGGATCTGCGGCGGATAGCGCACCTTGAGCAAGGCCTCCGTCGCACCCTGCGGTGCGAGCAGCGGGAGCCCCGAATGCGTAAAGGCCTCGAACGCCGTTCCCAGCCAATCGGCGCGAAGCTCGGCTTCCAAGGCGTTGAGCAGGGCGGTGGCCTGCGAGAGCGCCGCATCGGAGGGTTTTCGGATAAGGCGGAGGGTGCTTTGCGGCGGCGCGCCGGCGGGCACGGTGACCTGATATCCCTCAGCGCCTCGCTCAACCATTTCTGGGATCTGAATGCCGCTGCCTGAGAAGAGAAGCAGCGTGTCGTCCCCGATCGGACCGTCCACGTCGAGCCTGAGCACCGCCTCGGGCGAAACCTCCGCCATCTGCGGTGCGAGGCCGGAGATCTCCGGGAGATCGGTCGCCTCGCACCAGACACTGATCGGGTTGCGCGTCCGATCAGAGAGGAGCCCGATCAGATGCCCCAGTTCTTGATGCAGGCGCGCCGCTTGCCAGAGGCGTGTCGGCGAAACCGCAAGCGGGACGATCGGGGGATCGGGCTGCACCAGGGCGTCGAGCATCGCCTCGCGCAAGAGTGGCTGGGCGCTGGTTACATCGCCCACGACACGACCATCGATCTCCGTCTCTGCGGCCTCGCCCAGTGTCAGCGATAGACCCTCCGCCCAGACACCGATCTTCGTGGCGAGGCGGAGCAACCCCTCAGCACCCGCGGCGAAGCCCTCCGGATCGCGGGCGTGGCGGTAGCTGAGCACACTCAGGATGTCGAGAAACGGCGCGATGCAGAAGAGCCGCGGACCCGCAACCTCGATGGGTGGAGGCGTGGCCTCAAGCGCGGGCAGTTCTGCCGGCGCCGCCGCTACGAGACGATCGATGGCTGCATCGAGGGCGGGGATCAGACTGGGCTCGGGCGTCAGCACCGCCCGCGCAAGGTCGGCAGCACTCTCGATCCGCGCGATTGTTGCGAGCATTTCCGTCAAGACGGGCGCTGCGGGACCCTGTTCCTCAGCCAGGGCCTCGATGGCGGCGGCAAGCCTTGGATCGCAGAACTCGGTTCGGCCGAAACCGGCGCCGTGCTCGTGGCTATGCCCGTCGTCGTGCCCGCTGCCGTGTCCATCCCCATGGCCATGGGACATGCCGCCATGACCGCCGTGATCCTTCGGTCCCTTGGCCTCGGTCGCGATTGTGGGTTTCTGAGGTTGGGGCGCTGTCAGAACCGCTACGCGATGGCCCGCGCTCTCGATCTCTGCGGCGACGACCTGCGTCGAAAGCTGAGTGTCGATCGTGACCATCTTGCTATCGAGATCGGCGCGGATCGTGGCGTTTGGATCGAGGGCTTTTACCTTGCCCGAAATACCCGCCACGCATCCTTGGCAGCTGAGCGTCGAAATATAGGCATGAAACATGGTCGAAGATCCTAGTAGTTGGTGCAGGCACGAATCGCATTACGCAGGGGAAACATGGCACTTCTCAGAGTAAGCTGGAAATGAAATGCGAAAACGATAGCGGTTCGCCATCAACAAAGGACGATTGTCATCGCGGCTTCAGAGAAGGATCATATTCCTGTCGTTGTCTGCGCCTGATGCCCTCCGAAAAGCACCGGTTGATGACTGATCAGAAGCCACGCTGGCGTGCTATTGCAGCGCCCTGGCGTGAGCGACTGTCATCCGGCGCGTCATGTTCCTGATCGGTGCGCCAGTGGGTTGGGCGTGATCCGGTTTCTGGTGCCAGTACGATCCGGGTCTCCAGGCTGAACTGGCAAACAGAGCCCGCCACCATCCCCCTCTTTGTCAGACTGCATTAGTCGGGTATCGATGATCGCCGAGAGCCCATTCCCGCAGTTCGATGGCGAAGAGACGACCCATGGTAGGACGGCAGGGACGGGCGGCGTCATTACTGGCCATCACGCAGCGCGCATGAAGATGGATGATCGATCTGTCCTCCCTGGACGCGAGCGCGATCCAGACACAAGCTTCGACGAGGCCACCCCAGCATCCGTTTCTACGCCGACGAGTGGCCCCAAGCGCTACTCCAGCGACGAGTTGGAGGCGTTGTTTCGGCAGCTCGCCCCAGTGATCACAGCCGGCCTGCGCCGCGCCTTCGGCAATGGCCCGCCCGATCCGGAAGACGTCACGCAATTGGCGTTCCAGAAGCTCCTCGAGCGCGCTCACCATGCCGATATCCG
The DNA here is from genome assembly GCA_039026635.1 of Pseudomonadota bacterium. GTDB lineage: Bacteria > Pseudomonadota > Alphaproteobacteria > Rhodobacterales > Rhodobacteraceae > Thermohalobaculum. Next base: position 606 of record JBCCLX010000101.1, on the reverse strand, counting down.
GAGCATCCACGCCTTCGTCTGGCGCACGGCCCGCAACCTCGTCCTGAAGGCCAAACGGGCGCATCGCGTTCGCTCGAAGTATGATTTCGAGGTTGAACAGATTTTTTTCCCGCTGAAGGGGAACGATCAGCCTGCCGAAAGGGTCATCATTGCGAGAGAACAGCTGCGCAGCGTCAACGCAGCGCTCCGCGCCATGCCGGAGACGCGTCGCCGCGCGTTTCTCTTACACAAGATTGAAAGGCTCTCGATTGCCGATGTCGCGAGAAGGCTGAGCATTGGAAAAACCACGGCGCATAAGCACATCGTCCGGGCCGCCCGGGATATCGATCTGCGGTTGGCCACCCAAGAGAACGATGCGGACTGATGCGCACTGATCCCAGGGTGTCGGCAGACATCGCTCAGGCAGCGCATGAGTGTCTCGCGAGAATGAGCCACCCCGACGCGACTAACGAAGAGCGTCGGGCCTTCGAGATCTGGCTCGCGGCCGATCTGCGCCACGAAGAGGCCTATGATCGGGCCATAACCCTCTGGGCCGCCCTCGATACGCTGGAAAGGGGTGATATCGACGCCGATCTTCTGGAGCCCCGCGCGCAACCGACCCTTTGG
>JBCCLX010000100.1:0-11892 GCA_039026635.1 Pseudomonadota bacterium | reverse complement strand
GAGCGCGAGGCGCAGATCGAAGGCATCGCGGCTGCCGGCCACAAGCTGATGCACCGGCGCGGGGAAGCGCTCGAGCAACGCGGCATCATCGACGCGCCCATCCGTCAGCAAGACCGCGCCTGCGATCTGATCCGGCGCCACGCGCGCGGCAGCAGCATCGAGCGCGCTCAAGAGCCGCGTGCCGCGATTGCGCCCATCGTCCTCGGGCGTCACTTCGATGACCCGCAGTTCCAGCGGTCGCGCCGGCGAGGAGAGCTCACCGGCCGCATCAAGCAACGCCTCGCGTGCCGCCGCAATCTGTGCCGCGCGGTTCTCAAGCTCGGTGCTGGCGGATTGGTCGACGACGAGGAAGCCGATGTTGGCGAGCCCCTCGCGCTCCTCGCGCTTGAGCTGCGGGCCCGTCAGCGCCAGGACCAGCACGCCGAGCGCCAAGGCCCGCAGCCACCACCCCGACAGCCCACGCCAGAAGGCGAAGCCCGACGAGGCCGCCGCCAGCAGGCCCGCGAAAAGGATCGCGGCCAGGGGCAAAAGCGGGTCGAAGACGAGGCTCGTCTGCATGTTGCGTCCCTTCAGGCGCGCCCGGCCTGCCGCAGGCAGGCGCCGGGCCGCCCGTTACTGGCCCAAGCGTTCCAGGACGGCAGGCGCGTGCACCTGGTCCGATTTGTAATTGCCCGTAAGGGCATAGAGCACGAGGTTCACGCCGAAGCGCAGCGCCATCTCGCGCTGACGGTCACCGGGCCGGCCGACGGGGAACATCGGGCGCCCCTGTTCGTCCACAGCCCAGGCCGAGGCCCAATCGGCCGATCCGACGACAACAGGCGAGACATTGTCGTCGATCCGGTCAAACTGCGGCAAGCCCGCGCCTTCCGCCTCGGCCTCTTGCCGACCCTCTGGTGCGACCTCCGCCCAGAGCCGCCCCCCGCGCCAGCGGCCGGGGAAACGGTCGAGCAGATAGAAGGTACGCGTCAGCACATGATCGGGGCCCACCGGCGCCAGTGGCGGCAGGTTCAGCGCCCGCGCCACCTGGCGCATATCCGCGGCACCCGCCGTGCCAAGCCCCGCCGCCCCGCTCTTCGTGTCGATCAGCAGCAGTCCGCCGTTCGCGATGTAGCGTTCCAGCTTCTCCAGCGCGACATCCGTGGGCAGCGTCTCCCGCGTGAGCGGCATGTAGACGACGGAGAGGAGCGCCATTTCGTCCCGCTCGGGATCGACGCCGACGGGCCGGCCAGGCTCGACGGCCGTGCGCGCCGTCAGCGCCGCGCCAAGGCCGATCATCGCGCGTTCGGAGACGCGATCGATCGAGGGCACGCCCGTCAGCACAAAGCCAAGGGTCGTCTCCGCCGCGGTCGAGACATCGACATCCAGCTGCTCGGAGCGGTCCTGCGCAAAGGATTTGCCGGGCGCGAGGGCCAGAGCCGCAAGACCGATCGCCAGCATCAGAGCGCTCGCGGCACCGGTCTGAACCCCGGCCTGCCCGCCCCGCTGGCCAAGCCGCGGCAGGCGGCCCGAGAGCCAAAGCGTCGCGATGGCATCCACGGCGGCCAGCATCACGGCAAGCAGCAGAAGCGGCGCCGCAAGCTTCAGCGCCTCAGCCCCGCCCAAGCGCTCGGTCACGGCCCCACTCGGCGCCGGCGGGAAGGGCGCCAGCGTATCGCCCGCCCGATGAAGATTGACCACCAGGCTCTCGGCGGCGCCGGCCGCCCGCGGCCCGCCATCGGCGCGGGCATAGAGACCGGGCAGAAGCCGCACCCGCTCGCCGTCGTCCTCGAAGAAGGCCGCCAGGCGGTCGCCGGCCATTGGATCGAGCGTGCCCGGCACGGGCAGCAGCGTGCCATCCGTCGCCAGCGTCTGTTCGAGCCGCCAAAGCGTGCCCCCCAACTCATCCGCATCCGGCACCGTCGCACCGCGGCCCGGCGCCAGGGTCAGAAGCTCGCGCAGCATCTCGACGAAGAGGCCCGAGAGCGGCAGAGACGACCACTCCGCATCCGCCGAGACATGAAAGAGCACAAGCCGCCCATCGCCGCGCTCCTCAGCCGTCACAAGGGGCGTGCCGTCATCGAGACTGGCCCAAATCTTGGGCGCGAGATCGGGGCTCGGCTCGGCCAGAACCTGGGTCCGCACAGCGACTTCGTCAGGACGCACCAGCCGACGGAACGGGCCTTCCGCTGAGAAAGGGCCGAGGGTGCGCGGATCGCCCCAGGCGAGCGCACCGCCGAGCGTCCGCCCGCCCCGGCGCAGCCGCACGGGCAGGAAATCGGCCAGATCCTCGAGACCCGTGCCCGCGCGCGCGGCCTCAGCCACCGCAGCCGCCAGCCGGGGGCCGGCAAAGCGGACGAGAAGCCCACCGCTCTCCATCCACTCGGTCAGTGCCTCACGGTCGTCCTCATCGATCTCGCCCTGATCGGCCAGGAAGATCGCCGCCGGCTCCGCTGCCACGACTTCGGCCAGGGTGCCGACGCGCACATCGGCGGAGGGCTGGAGCGCCTCACTCAGGTAATGGCGCGCCGAGGTCAGGCGCAGAACCTCGCCCTCGCTCGCAGGATCGACGACGGCCACGCGCGCCCGGCGCACCGCCCCATCGGCCAGCGCCGTGCCGCCCGGGGAGGGCGCATCGGCGAGCGTGATGCGCGCGATGGAACCGATCAGCTCGGCCGGCAGGTCGAAAACCGCATCAGCCTCGGCATCCCCAGCCTCAAAAGCGGCCTCCGCCACGCCAAGACGCCGTTCGCCGGCGACGCTGCCATCGACCCCGGGCACGGCCGCAATGGCAACGAGCGTCGCGCTGCCCACGCCATCGTCCGCCGCGCCGCCCGTGCGAAGCGCCGTCGTCACCAACCGACCGTCCTCAAGGCGCGGCGGCAGGACCGCGCGTGCCGGCGTCGCCGGTGCCATCAGGCGCAGCGGCCCGAAGCCGGCCAAGCGCTCGGCCAGTCGCGCCGCCGCATCGCCCTCACCCGGATGGGCGATCCCGTCATGCAGCCACACCGTCTCACCCGGCGGCACCGAGCGCGGATCGTCCAGCATCGCCAGCACACCGGCCCGGTCGGGCCGGATCGGGCGAGGCTGCGAGCCATCGAGCGCGGCGCGGGCGGCCGGGGCGGTCATCTGAGGCGGCGGTGCGACCTGCTCCTCGGAGGCGCGCCACAAAATGACGCTGCGCCCCTGTCGGCCGGCCTCGTCGACTGCGGCCCCCGCAGCGCTCAGCCGTGCCTGCCAATCGGGCGCACTTGCCCAACCCGCATCCATCAGGATCAGCACCGGTCCATCGCCACTTCCCGCCAGCCGCGCCGGCGGGTTCAGGATCGGCTGTGCAAAGCCGATGATCAAGGCCGCCACCGCCGCAATCCGCAGCGCGAGCAGCCACCAAGGGGTCCGCTCTGCCTCCCGTTCCGGATCCTCGAGACCCAAAAGCAGGCGGACACCGGCGAAAACCTCGGTCTTTGGGCTAGGTGGGATCGCGCGCAGCAGCCACCACAAGATGGGCAGCGCGATCAGACCCGCGAGCACCGCGGGTGCAACAAAGCCGAGACCGAGCATCAGATCCTGTCCCCTGCAGCGCCAAAGGCACCCGGCCGTGCACCGGCCGATTTAGAGCGAGATGCAACTATCATGCCCCTCGCTGCCGTGTTCAGAGGGCCCTTGTCAGCGCCCGTCGCCGATCCCATCACCGCGCGCCCCCCAGCCAGCCATGGAGCTGGAGGAGCGCCTTACGCGGGCTCTCATCAGTGCGGTGCATCAGCAGCTGCCAACCAGCCTTGCGCGCGGAGGCGGCGAGGTCGTCCCGCCGTTCCGCCAGGCGTGCGAGATAGCGATCGCGCAGCGACCGTGCCTCATCGGTTTCATGGCGGATCCCGCGGCCGACACTCTCAAAACGCGTGCGCCCGACGAAGGGAAACTCCTCCTCCACCGGATCGAGGATCTGGACATAGACCCCGCCGATCCCCCTACCGGCAGCCTTGGCAAGCGCCGGCAGCACCTGTTCTCGCGGGCCCATGAAGTCGGAGAGAAAGACGACACGCCCCGCGCGCGGCAGCTCGAAATCCGCAGGGGCGCCGAAATCCGCCTCATCCTCAGGCACATCGGCGGAGAGAATGGCGCCAAAACGCTCGAGCTGGCGTTCGCCCGTACGGGCGCGCTCGGCATCCGTCCCGATCAGACCGAAACGCTCCCCGCCGCGGGAGAGCAGCACCGACAGCGCCAGCGCCAAGAGCGAGGCGCGCCCCTCCTTGGTCACCCGCCCATCGCGGGTCTCGCGCGCATAGGCGCTTGAGAATTGCATCGCACGGGACCGGTCGACCCAGAAAAGAACCGTCTCCGCCGCCTCCCACTCCATTTCGCGGATGAACAGGCGGTCCGAGCGGGCGGAGCGCCGCCAGTCGATCTGGCTCAAGCTGTCGCCGGGCTGGGCGTTGCGGTACTGCCAGAAGGTCTCGCCAGGGCCCGAGCGGCGCCGGCCGTGCACCCCGTGGAAGGTGGAGGCGACCAGCCGCTCCGCCGCGACCAGCAGCGGCGGCAACGCACCAGAGATCCGTTCGCTGTCGCGGCGCAGCCAGGCAGCGCGCTCCGGGGACAGGCCCGCGGTGGTCATGCTCTCTCCTCCACTGCCACGTTTCGGACATCAGCGATGGGGCCGACGGGCTGGACGGTGCGACGGGCGCGGGCTGCCCTCAAGCCGCCTGCTCCAGGGCCGCGGCGTCGAGAAGCCCGGCGATCACATCCCCAAGGCTCGCCCCCTCCGCCCGGGCCGCGAAGGTCAGCGCCATGCGGTGCGTCAGCGCAGGTGCGGCAAGTGCGCGCACATCGTCAATTCCGGGTGCCAGACGGCCCTGCAGGAGCGCCCGCGCCCGCACAGCGAGCATCAACGACTGCGCCGCGCGGGGGCCGGGCCCGAAGGCCAGCCGCTCCGTCGCCGAGGAGGCGCCATCCGGCTCGCCCGGGCGTGCAGAGCGCACCAGCCCGATGATCGCCTCGACCACTGTCTCGCCCACAGGCATCGCACGCACCAAGCGTTGCAGCTTGATCAGACCCTCCGCGTCGAACACGCGATCCGCCGTCGCATCCTCCACGCCCGTGGTGGCAAGCAGGATATCGCGCTCCTCGTCCCGCGTCGGATAGCCCATGTCGATCTGTAGCAGGAACCGGTCGAGCTGCGCCTCAGGCAGGGGGTAGGTGCCCTCCTGCTCGATCGGGTTCTGGGTCGCCAGCACATGGAAGGGTTTCGCGAGCACGCGCGTCTGCCCCGCCACGGTCACGACCTTCTCCTGCATCGCCTGCAAAAGCGCGGACTGCGTACGCGGGCTGGCGCGGTTAATCTCGTCCGCCAGCAGGAGTTGCGTAAAGATCGGGCCCTCGATGAACTTGAAGAGCCGCGCCCCGTCCTGCCCCTCTTCGAGCACCTCCGAGCCCAGGATATCCGCCGGCATCAGGTCCGGCGTGAACTGGATCCGGTTGGCGTCGAGCCCCAGAACCGTGCCGAGCGTCTCCACCAGCCGCGTCTTCGCAAGCCCCGGCACGCCAACCAGCAGCGCATGACCGCCCGAGAGAATGGCCGTCAACGCCAGCTCGACCACGGCCTCCTGGCCGACGATGCGCTTGGCGATCTGGCGCCGCGCCTCGGCCAGCGTCCGGCCGGCCTCCTCGATCTCGGCCACGGGATCGGACCCAGTATCGGGCGCGTGCTGCTCGGACATTGGGCTACCTCGGCTCTGCCAGTCAGGACAACGGGGCGACCGCGTGCTGCGGCTGTCAACATCCCCGAACCCGTCTAAGGTATATGCCCGGGCGGAAAGGCAAAGGGCGCATCGATGGTTTCGGGTCACGAGACGCAACGGAATGCTCACGAGAGCGGCACCGACGGTCAGGGCGAGCAGTCGGAAAGCGCGCGGGCTCAGCCTGTGGTTGCACCGCGCCGAGAGCCAACGAGCGAACGCCCAATCGATCCGGGCCGCGCGGATGCGCTAGCCAAAGCGGTGAGCGCGGCGGCCAAAGAGGGCAAGGGCCCGCCGCCGGTCCACCTCTGGAACCCGCCCTACTGCGGCGATCTCGATATCCGCATCGCCCGCAATGGGCAGTGGTGGTACCTCGGCACGCCCATCGGCCGGGAGCGGCTGGTGCAGCTCTTCGCCAGCGTGCTCAAGCTCGAGGACGGCCGGCACTATCTCGTCACGCCGGTCGAGAAGATCGGGATCACAGTCGATGACGCGCCCTTCGTTGCCGTCGATTTCCGGCTCGAGGATGGGGCTGCCGGGCCCGAGATCGTCTTCACCACGAACGTCGGCGATGAGACGGTGGCAGGGGCTGACAACCCCATCCGGGTCGCGCGCGATCCAGAGACCGGGGAGCCGAGCCCCTATGTGCATGTGCGCCGCGGGCTCGAGGCCCTGATCGACCGCAAGAGCTTCTATCGCCTGGTCGATATCGGAGAGATCCGCCCGCATGAGGGCGCAGACTGGTTCGGCCTCGTCAGCCAAAACCTCTTCTTCCCGATCATCCCAGCGGCCGAACTGGAGACCGACTGACAGACCTCACCCAGGCGCTTAATCCGCCGTCGGCTCCCGGGGTGTCGAGGCCGTGGCATCGCCCGTTTTTCCCGGCGGCTCCGGCGCAGGCCGCCCCGCGGGCGGGGCATGGAAGGCACCATGCTCGCTCCATTGCTCCGGGTTCGCGGGCGCGTCTTCTTCGGCCATCGGCCGGCGTCGCGGCTTGCCGGCCATCAGTGCCGTGGCCACCAGCCCCGTCGAGGCCGCCACGATCCCGATGCCGACGAGCATCACGAAACCCGTGAAGATCCGCCCCCCAACCGTCACCGGCACCACATCGCCATAGCCCACCGTCGTCAGCGTCGCGACCGCCCACCAGAGACTCTCGGGCACCGATCCGAAAGCCTCCGGCTGCGCTTTGTGCTCGAAGAGGTAAATGCCGGTCGCGGCGAGATAGAGCACGATGCCGGCCGCGAAGAGCACGACCGTCAGCTCCTCCCAGACCGAGACGAGCGCCGCCCAAACCCGCCGCGCCCCCTCATCGTTCTTCACGAGCTTCAGCAACCGCAGGAGCCGCAAGAGCCGCAGCGTGCGCAACGCCAGCAGATCCATGCCGAGGAACAGGAGCGTCGGCAGAAAGGCCAAGAGATCGACGATCCCCCAAAAGCTCAGCGCATAGGAGAGCCGCCGCTCGGCCACATAGAGCCGCAGCGCATATTCCGCCGCAAAAACAAGCGTCGCGACGATCTCGAAGACGAAGAGGGCGATGTGGAACGAGGGCGGCAGCCCCTTCACGGTCTCTAGCGCAACGGCAATCGCGGTCGCCACGATGAAGACGGCGGTCACCCGCGGGATGGCGACGCCCCAATCGGGATCGCGCCCGGCCAGGATGTCGCGCAGCCGGGCCCGCCGGGCCCCGTCACGGTCCATGACGGCGGCCGCACTCGCCTCCTGCTCCGAATAGTCCCGCTCCGCCATCGCCGACCGTCCCGTCTGCCCCTGTCGGAGGCGCCCGGCCGATGCCAGAGCGCCCGTGTCTCAGCGAATCGGGCCCGGCGCGTCAGGTCAAGCCGGGAGGTGCGGCGGCACCGTCGCGGCGGTAGCCCTCGAAAGGTCTTATTGAGCCTCTCTCCCCTATCCCTTCACGGGGCTCGACCCTTAATGGATGTCCCCCCTTGCAGTTGCGGGCTTGTCGCCGGGGGCGATGGAGGCACATTTCAGGCATGGCGCTCAGACTTGGCGATATTGAAGCAGCCCTCGCGCTGCCGCCCCTTGGCCCGCGGTCGGATTTCGACCTGGCGCCCGAGGCACGGCCTGCGCCCGGCAGCGTGCGGGAGCGCCCGGCAGCGGTCCTCTGCCCCCTGGTCGAGCGGGCGGACGGGCTGCGGGTGATCCTGACGGTGCGCTCGCGCCACCTTCGCCACCATGCCGGGCAGATCAGCTTTCCCGGCGGCAAAGTCGATCTGTCGGACCCGGGGCCGCGTGACGCAGCGCTACGCGAAGCGGAGGAGGAGATCGCCCTGCCCGCCAGCGCCGTGCGCCTCTTGGGCTCGCTCGACCCCTATGTGACGTCGACGGCCTTCCGCGTCACCCCCTTCGTCGGCCTCGTCGCACCCGATTGGCGCGGCACGCCGGACCCGAGCGAAGTGGACGAGATCTTCGAATGCCCCCTCGATTTCCTGATGGATCCGTCCAATCGCGTGCGCCATCACCGGGAATGGCGCGGCGGGCGGCGCTACTTCTATGCCATGCCCTGGGGCGCGTATTACATCTGGGGCGCGACGGCGGGGATGCTGAAGGGCCTCTCGGACCGCCTGGCCCTGGTGGCGGAGGGCCGCGCGGCACCTGCAGCCGCGCCGGCACCCGCCACGCCCGCCCATGCCGACCGGGCCGCATCGTGAGAAGGGAGCCCGATGCGCCCATGCCCCGCGCTGCGAGGTTTGCGGGAAGCCTATACCAATGATCGTCGATCCCGGCTGGTACACGAGCGACAGGCTGCCAGCCACCATCATGAACCGCCCCGGCCTCGCCGAGGTCTTCGCCGCCCTAGCGGAAGCGGGATCAGGGCCTGATGGCGCCGCGCCGGAGGATCGTAAGACTGGGCAGACCGCCCTCCTCGTCGGTGGCGCCGTGCGCAACGCGCTGCTCGGCGTGCCGGCCGACGACATCGATCTTGCCACGCCGCTCCATCCTCAGACTGTCGTCGAACGCCTGGCCGCCGCCGGGCTGCGCAGTGTGCCGACGGGTCTCGACCACGGCACCGTCACGGCCATCGCCAAAGGAAACGGCTTCGAGGTCACGACGCTGCGCTCGGATGTCAGCACCGACGGGCGCCGCGCCACCGTTCGCTTCAGCGAGGATCTGACGGAGGACGCCGGCCGGCGCGATTTCACGATCAATGCGCTCTATGCCGATGCGGCGGGCCGGGTGATCGATCCGCTCGGGGGGCGCGTGGATCTCAGCGCGCGCCGCCTGCGCTTTATCGGCGATCCCGAGCAGCGTATCCGCGAAGACTATCTGCGGATCCTCCGCTTCTTCCGCTTCCAGGCCTGGTATGGCGCAGCGGCGGAGGGGGTCGACGCGGAAGGCCTGGCCGCCTGCGCGGCCCTGGCCGATGGGATCGACACTCTGGCGCGCGAACGCATCGGCCATGAGATGCGCCGGCTCCTCGCCGCGCCCGATCCCGCACCAGCCACCGCCGCCATGGCCGCCTCTGGCGTGCTGGCGCGGTGCCTGCCGGGCGCGAGTGCAGCGGTCCTTGCCCCTCTCGCCCATCTCGAGGCGCAAGCGGGCCGCCGGCCGGACTGGCGCATTCGCCTCGCCGCGATGGCCCCGATGGTCGAGAGCAAGGTCCTGGCCGACCGCCTCCGCCTCGCCCGCGCAGAGGAACGCCACCTCGCCGCCATCGCCGCTGCCGCAGCAGAGCCCGACCTCAGCGCCGCCGCCTTCCGCCATGGGGCAGACGCCGCTTGGGGCGCCTGGCTCGCCCGGGAAGCCGCCGGCGGATGGGCCGACCACCCGCCCGATCCGGATGCCGCCGGGGCCGCCATCGCCCGCGGGGCCGAGGCCCGCCTGCCGCTCTCCGCCCGCGATCTCTCAACCGCCGGCATCGCGCCTGGCCCCGCCCTCGGCGCCGCCCTGGCCAAGGCCGAGGCACGCTTCGTCGAGAGCGGCTTTGCTCTCGACAAGTCAGCCCTTCTTACCTATGCCTTGGAGGCAAGCACCGCCGAGCCCGATTGAGACCAAGCAGGGGAGCCGGACTGATGGAGACGAGCACCCTTGCAGCGCTGGCCGGTTTCGCCTTCGCGGGCGCCTGGACGCCGGGTCCCAACAACATGATGCTCGCGGCCTCCGGCGCGACGCATGGCTGGCGCGCCACTGTGCCTCATGCCATGGGCGTCGCCCTCGGCTTCCCCACCATGGTCTTCGTCATCGCCATCGGCCTCGGCGAGGTCTTCGAGGCCTCGGCAACGCTGCGCGATGGGCTCTCCTGGCTCGGCGCCGGCGTCATGCTCTGGCTCGCCTGGCGCATCGCCACGGCAAAGCCGCCCGCCGAAGAGAGGGGAATGGCGAGAGGGGTTACGACGGGGGGGGAGACAGGGACGGCATCGGGAACGGGCACGATCCAGAGCGGCACGCGCCCCTTCAGCTTCATCGAAGCCGCCGCCTTTCAATGGGTCAACCCGAAGGCCTGGGTCATGTGCATCGGCGTCGCCGCCACTTTCGCCTCGGGCGCGGCCCCGCTCTTGGAGGCAGCCATCGCCGCGGGCGTCTTTGCCGTCGCGGGCCTCACCTCCACCCAAGCCTGGACAGCCTTCGGCGCCGCCATCGGGCGCCTACTCGGCCGCGGAACCCGCCTGCGCGTCTTCAACGCGCTGATGGGCGTGCTCCTCGCCGCCTCCGCCCTCTGGCTCGTGATCGCCCCGGCACAGCCCCCCGTCTGAGCCGGCAGAAGGTAGGGAACGCAAGGCGCGCGCCGCGACCCCTTACCGCGCCGCCAACCCATGGCGCGCCAAAGCCTCCGACCACCAAGGCCGCCCCGCCAGGAACCGCCGAAGCGCGGTATCTGTCTCCTGCGGCGCCTCATGCAGGTATCGCAGCGCCTCGGCAAACCCCGCCGGCGGCAGGGCCCGCAGATGCCGCTCCGCGGCCTGATGGCCAAAGGGCGCCCCTGCCATCGCCTCGAAATTCGGCTCGAGATCGGTCCAGACCGCCCCGGCCCAGCCCTCGGCAGAACACCATGCACGGACGGTCTCGACGACACTCTGCATCCGTCCACCGGCCGCGCCGGAGACCAGGCACACCCGACCGATGCGCTCCTGCGGTGCGCGTTCACGCCGCGCCAGATCATCGACGACCGCCGCAATCCCGTCCCGCACCGAGGGCACGGCATGGGTCGGACACGGCGTGCCCTCCACCGGATCGATACAGACGGCCAGCCCCATCAGCCGCTTTGGGCTGACCCGACTGAACTCGAGCGGCAGCCGCGGCCCCGCCCGCAGCATCCAGGCCCCGCTCACATGCCGCTCAAGCCCGTCCATGTCCCAGAGAAGCGAGCCCCAGCCGATGATCGCATAGCGCGCCAAACCGCTCTCTCCCCCAGCGCCTGCCCCATGACGGCCCTATGACGGCCCCTCGTTGGTCACGTCCCCCTCGGCGTGCGAGCCCTAACACAGCGTTCAAGACCGCGCGAGGCGGCCGGTTTCGGGCTTCCCATCCGCGCCGGCGCTGTCATGGTCCGCAGCACAGAGCAGCCGGAGAACCCCATGCCCCATCGGCCCGATCCCTGGTCCAGCCCCTCCTCCCGGATCGCCCCAGCGCGCCGCCTGAGCCGCCGGCGCGCCGTCACTCTCCTTGCGACCGGCCCCGGGCTGCTCGCCGCCTGCGGAACGGGCGGCCGCAGCACGCCCGTCGCCGCACCGCCGCCCGTGATCCGCGACGGCGCGCGCACCACCGCACGCGGCCCCTTCCGCGGCCTCTCGGACCATGAGACCAGCGGCCATGCACGCGTCGTCTTCTCCGCCGGCGAGGTCATCATCGAGCTTGAGGACGACTTCCGCTTCGACGGCGCACCCGATCCAAAGGTCGCCCTCGGCAACCAGGGCTTCGACCCGAACACGATCCTGGGCCCCCTCCGCGCCAATGAGGGCCAGCAGACCTATGCGCTGAAAGCGGGCCTCGATATCGGGGACTATTTCGAGGTCTGGCTCTGGTGCGAGCGCTTCGATGTGCCCCTCGGCCTAGCCCCCCTCACGCTCACGTGAGGCGCCCCGATCGCCCTAATCACGCAAGGCACCGCAGGCGGCCAGCACCCCGGGGCGCCGATCACACGCCGGCGGCCAGGCTGTCGGCCGGCGCCTCGGCCCGATCCTCGAGACCATAGTCTCGGATCACCGAGGCCACGCGCAGCCGG
>JBCCLX010000099.1:0-11894 GCA_039026635.1 Pseudomonadota bacterium | reverse complement strand
GGACTGAAAATCCGCGTGTCGGTGGTTCGAATCCGCCCCTGGGCACCACCTTCGCCTCCGGATGGCTCTCATCGCTTCTGATGTTCTCATCTTGGGCCGTGGGGGCGTCTGACCTTGCTCCCGGAACTGGGATCAGGACGCCACGTCACCTACCGATTGTCCCAGCCGCAGTGCCCCTCGCCCCTCCGCGCAGTCTCCGTGAGCAGTTGCTGCATCGGGCGCGCGGCTGGAGAGAGCGGGGCGGGACCTAGGCTGTGTATGCCCATCGCTCGGGTCAGGGCGATGCAGTGCTGTGGTGGGCCAGGCTAGAATCCCATATAGGCCGTCTTGATGTAGGGGTCGTTCAGAAGGTCCTGGGCGAGACCCGACAGACGCAGACGCCCGCTCTCCAGGACATGGGCGTTTTGGGCCAGTTCCAAGCTTTGCAAGACGTTCTGTTCAACGAGAACGATCGTTAACCCATTGCCGTGAATGTCTTTCAACGTGCGAAACAACTCATCGACGATGATCGGCGCGAGACCGAGGGATGGTTCGTCCAACAGCAGAAGCCGGGGCCGCGCCATCAAGGCTCGACCGATGGCGACCATCTGCTGTTCACCGCCTGAGAGCGTCCGTGCGCTCTGATCCGCACGCTCCTTGAGTTTTGGAAAGACGGCGCGCACTTCGTCGAGACGACGTCGCACTTCCGCCCAGCCAGGCGCGAGATGGGCGCCCGCGATGAGGTTCTCCTCGACGCTCATCTCGGGAAAAAGCCGGCGGCCCTCGGGCGACAAGACGATGCCAAGTCCTGCCCGACGTTCTGCGGGCAGGGTCGTGATATCGGTGCCGTCAAAGCGGATGCGGCCCGACTGAGCCGGCACAAGACCGGCGATCGCGGACATGAGCGACGTCTTGCCCGCGCCGTTGGGGCCGACGATGGCCACGAAGTCACCGGGTGCGACGGTCAGCGAGACATCCCACACCGCCGTGACGCCGCCATGGGCGATCTTGACGTTCTCAAGCTCGAGCAACATTGGGGGCTTTCCCGAAATACGCCTCCACGACGTTGTGCCGGCTGAGCACTTCGATTGGATCTTCGCCTTCAGCGATCACCTGGCCTTGGCGAAGCACGATGAGCCGGTCGGAGAGGGCGACCACGGCCCGCATCAGATGCTCGACCAGAATGATGGAAATGCCGCGGGCGCGGATCGCCTTGATGCGCTCGATGGCTTCATCCACCTCGCTCGGCCGCAGCCCTGCCATGACCTCGTCCAACAACAACACCCGCGGTTTGCAGGCGAGCGCCCGCGCGACCTCGAGCTTCTTACGATCGGCGATGGTGAGGGTTTCGGCCAGCCGAGACGCCATCGGCTCAAGCTCGAGAAAGTGCAGCACCTCCTCGGCGATAGCGCGGGCCTCGGCCAAGGGACGCGAGCCCCCGAGGAGGCCCGCGATGATGACGTTCTCCTCGACCGTCACTTCGGCAAAGGGCTGCACGATCTGGAACGTCCGCACGAGCCCCATGCGCGCGAGCGCTGCTGGCCGTCGCTTGGGGACAGTTGTGCCTTGGAGTGTGACGACACCGCTATCGGGCATCAAGAAGCCCGAGATCAGCGAGAAGAGGGTCGTCTTGCCGGATCCGTTCGGACCGATGATGCCGAGGATCTCCCCGGGTGTGAGCGTGAACGAGACATCGTCCACCGCCGTCAATCCGCCAAAGCGCTTCGTGAGGTGTTCGACCTGCAGGATCGGAGGAGAAGGGGCACTCACGGCGCCGCTCCATCGTCATCCTTGCGGCCGAGGGATTTGTAACGGTCCTCGAGAAACCCCGCCGCGCCCCGAGGCAACAACAGGATGAAGACCACCAGCAGGAGGCCATAGATGACCAGGAAGACGGCATCGGCGACCCCGCCGAACATGGCGCGCAAGAGATCCTTCGTCGGCCGCAAGGCAAAGGCACCGATGATCGGACCGACGAGGCTGAAGCGGCCGCCCAGAACGGGCACCAGAAGGAAGTCGAAATTGAGCGCCAGGCCAAAGACCTGTTTGGGGTCGATGAAGGTGGTGAACTGCGCATAGAACGCCCCGGCGACCCCAGCGATCGCCCCAGAGACGGCGAGCGCCTGGATCCGGACCCGGGAGACTTCGATGCCGAGCGCCTCGGCCGCGGCAGGGTTGTTGCGCACAGCCGCCAGCAACAGCCCGAAGCGGCCGCGCATGATGGCATAGGCCACCAGGGTCGCGGCAACGAACAAGCCAAGCGCGATGATGAGGTAAGGGCGCCGGTCGACGAACTGCATTGTCCAGAAATCGTCGCTGATGACGGTGATGTAGATACCCGTCGCCCGACCCGCGAAATCCCAGTTCAGCAGGAGGACGAGGAAGATCTGGGAGACCGCGACGGTGAAGAGGCCGAAATAGTCTTCGCGCAGGCCAAACCGCAGCGTGATGACGCCGACCAGAACCGCCACGCCCGCCCCAACCGCGCCTGCCAGCGGCATGCCAAGCCAGGGGCTGACCCCGAACTTCGTGAACAGAAGGGCGCTCGTATACGCCCCTACGCCAAAGAAGCTGATGTAGCCGATCAGGAGGAGCCCCGTGAGGCCCGCGCCGATCACCCAGCCGACCCCCATGACCGCGAAGATCACGGTGATGATCAGGATGTTGAGCGAATAGGGCGACTCCAAGAACAGCCCCACCGGCAGCAACAGCCCGGCGATGGCGAGACATGCCACGAGCTGAACCGTCAGCCAGTCGGGTTTGCCCCTGCCGCGACCGGGTTGGGCGTTCTGCGTCACTAGGTGCGCCCTCCGAAGAGGCCGCGCGGCATGACGAGCAGGATGATCACGAAGATCGACAGGCTGATGAGCTGGCGTAGCGAGGATCCAAGAAGGAGCCCGCCGACGCCCTCTACCGTGCCGATCAGCAAACCGCCGATCAGCGCGCCGGCGAAGTTACCCATCGTCCCCAGGACGACGATCACGAAGGATGGCAGCAGAAAGAGATCGACGCCGATCGTCGGGTTCATGGGAAAGATCGGCGCCAAGAGCGCACCCGCCAGCGCCGCCAGCGAGGCGCCGGCACCGAAGGTCATCATCTGTACGCGGCGCACATCAATGCCGCAGATGCGTGCGCTCGCAGGTTCTTGCGAAGCGGCCCGCACGGCGATGCCGAACCGAGTACGGTTCAGCCCCCACCAGAAGAGGCCCGCGACCCCGAGCGCCGTCAGAAAGGCGAGCCCGCGCGCATAGGTTATTCGCAACGGCCCGAGTTCGACCGCATCGCGCGCCCAGGACAGCGGCACGACACGATTGTTGGCCCCCCAAACGATCTGCACGACGCCGATGATCATGAACGACATGCCGATTGTGATCAGCATCTGGTTGATCTGCGGGTGATCCAGCGCCGGCAGGACCGACAGCCGAAAGAAGCCGGCCGCGATGATGAAGACCACCGCGACGACGAAGGGCGCGGCGGCATAAGGCCCGAGGCCCAGCGCAGCGCTCGACAAGGTCAGATAGAGGCCGAGCGTGATGAACTCCCCATGGGCGAAGTTGACCACTTTCATCACCCCGTAGATGACGGTCAGGCCTGCTGCCATGATGGCGTAGACGCCACCCTGCATGAGACCCAGCGCTGCCGCTTGCAGCAGTATCTCCGTGCTCATCCGCTCGGCCTCCGATCAACCGCGGTTTGCCCAGCCCGGCACGGGCCATAGCGCTTCGGCAGAGGACATCCCTTCTGGCCAGATGACCGAGGCTGTCCCGCCCTTGATCTGCGCGGCGACATTCGTCGAGTTCTGCATCATGCCGCTGGGATCGAAGGCTACCCGCTCATACATGAACATGGCCGGCCCCTCGGTCAGATCGAGGGTCGAAAGGGCGTCACGGATCGCGGTGGGATCGGTGGAGGCGGCCTTCTCGATACCGGCGGCAAAGATCCAGACCCCGGCATAGGTCGTGTTGGCATTGCCCAGCATGTCGACCCCGGCGCGTTCCTTGAAGCGGGCGTTCAGCTCAGCGGCGCCAGGCCGGTTGATCCCAGGGAACCAGTCGTTGATGCAGACGAGCTCCTCGGCGATCGGACCAAGGTTCTTGTGGGTCACGGAGTTCGAATAGCCGCCGCCGACGCCAATCCAGCCGTTCTTCGGCCAGTAGTCGAGCTCTTTGAGCTGCTGGAAAAGGAGCGTGATCGCGGCAGGCTCGCCTGCGGCAAAGACCACATCCGGATCAGCCGCCTTCACCCGCAAGATCACATCCTCGAGCGTCGTGGGGCTCTGCGGATGGGCCACATCGTCGAGCACCGTGAAGCCCTTTTCGGGCAGGATGCGCTCGAACTGGGTGCCGACCACATTGCCGAAGAAATCGTCGACCCGGATGACGCAGCAGGTGGAGGATGTGACCCCGGCTTTCGCGTCGAGCATGGCGACCACGTCGGCGGCGTCGATGGCGAATTGAGAGACGTGCGGGACGGTCTTGAAGGTGTATTTCAGGCCGCGCGACGTGATCTCATCCGAGAGCGCATTGGGCACGAGATACGGCACCTTGGCACGCTCGGCGATGACGGTGCCAGCGATGGCGACGCCCGACGAATAGGGACCGATGAGGCCAACCACGCCTTCCGACAGCAGGCGTTCGGTCTCCGTGTTCGCCTCGGCCACTTCGGTCTGATAGCTGCCATAGACGGGCTCGATCAGCGCCCCGCCGAGGCTCTGGATACCGCCGGCGGCGTTGATGTCTTCGACCGCCATGTCGCAGGCTTCTTTCTGCAGCTGACCCGCCTCGGCAAACGGGCCGGTGAGCGGGAGAACGAAGCCGACTTTGACCGCCGCGGGTTGGGCGGCGAGGCGCGTCGACATCGTCGCCGAACCAGCGCCGGCGGCGAGGCCGGCCAGGACCGTACGGCGGGTGGGGCTTAGGGCTTTACTCATCGGAGTCTCCTTCCTTTCCGATTGTGGCTTGCGAAGCCGTGGGAGTTGGTCGGGCGGTGCGCGCGCGTCCGGGCAGGCCCAGCACCGGGCCGATCGGTGTCGCGGCGGCGCGCGCTGTCATGGCGCGGTAGAACGGCATCAGCCGCTCGGCATGGGCATGGATCCGCTCGAAGACCTTGCCGCTCTCGGCCATCGCCTCGTGGATCTCGGCCCGGATCGCGGGCTCATCGACGGTCAAGAGCCGGCCATCACGCATCACCACGCGACCCGCGACCATCGTCATCCGCACCGAAGCCCCGGTCTCGCAGAACACCAGCTGGCGGCGCAGATCGTTGAGCGGCGTGAAGGCAATGGTGCTGAGATCCAGCAGGATGAGGTCGGCCTCATAACCGGGAGCGACGACGCCGATGGTGTCGGAGAGCCCCATCGAGCGCGCACCGCCCCGGATCATGCAGTCGAGGATTTCAGGCGCCTTCGGCCAGCGATCCCAGTCCGGATCCGAGAGCCGCCCGAGCAGTGCCGCCTGCTTGCCCGCGAGCCAGAGGTTCGCGCTGTCGTCCACCGCGGCCTCGTCGGTGCCGATGCAGACCGGGATGCCTGCGTCGCGGATCGCGCGGAACGGCATAACGCCCGAGCCGATCTTCATGTTGCTGATCGGGTTGTGCGCCACGGTGCAGCCGGCGCGGGCCATCGCGGCGAGGTCTTCGTCGTCGATCCAGATCGAGTGGATGACGACCTTGCGCTCATCGAGGGCGCCGAGATCATCGACGTAGCGGATCAGCGATTTGCCGAACTTCTCCTGGCCGAGGACGCGCTGGAGACGCGTCTCGAGGATGTGAATGTTGAAAGGCAGGTCGTGACGGCGCGAGAGATCGCTCAGAGCGAGGAGATAGTCGGGACCGACCCGCTGAGGCGCCGAGCAGGAGGTCGAACAACGCAGCCTTCCGCCTTCGCGCCCATGCCAGCGGGCGACGAAGTCCTCGTAGAGTGCCAAAAGCTCGGCGTCGCTTTGCCGGGGCGCGGCGCGCATGGCCACCTTCTCTTCCTCGGGCAGCAGCGCTTCGAGGAAGGGGTACTTCTCGTATTCGACGAGCGTCGGCTGATCGAGCGCCACCGTCGCGCGCATGCCGGCGTCCGCATAGGCGGACATGATCGCGTCGATCGTCTCCTGCGTAGGTGTCGGGTTGAAGAAGGCGTCGTCATGGACGCTGGTCACCCCGAGCTTCAGCATCTCGATCGCGCCCAGCATCGTGCGGAGATAGTTGATCCGCCCCCCCTCGGGCGTGTCGCCCATTGGCGGGACCTCGTAGAGCATGAAGATCTCGAGCGGCGCATCGTCGAGGGCGCCTTTGAGCAGGTTTGCCGGCGAGTGCAGGTGCGCGTTCACGAGACCGGGCATCAGCAGCTGGCCCGACGCGTCGATCACCTCAATCGGGCCCTGTGGCGGCGCGAGATCGGGCCCCACGGCGACAATCCGAGAACCCTCGATCAGCACATCGGCCCGCGCCAGCTCGCGATCCTCGGCATCGAAGGTCAGAACCCGTGCGTTCCGAATGAGGACGGTCATGGGCGGGCTCCATGGCATGCGGAGAGGCGCGCGGGGCTAAAATGGGTCATGGGTCGCCTCGATGGCCGAGCGTTGCCCGGGTTCGAGGGTCGAGCGCGTCGCGCACGCCGTCGCCCAGCAGGTTGCAGGCGATGACGAGGAGGGTCAGGGCAAGCCCAGGGAGCGCTGCGACATGGGGCGCGAGGAAGACGACGTTGCGACCCTCGGCGATCATCACGCCCCATTCCGCATGCGGCGGCTGCACCCCAAGCCCCAGAAACGACAGGCCCGCCGCCGTGACGACGATCGAGCCGAGCACCGTCGCCCCGTAGACGATGGCGGCTGGCGCGACGTTGGGGAGAAGCTCGACGAACAGGATCTTGCGCACCGGCGTGCCACAGGCGCGCAGGGCTTCGACGTAGGGCAGCGCCTTCTGCGCGGCGGCGGCTTGGTGCACGACGCGGACGTTGTAGGGCAAGAGCACGATCACCAGCGACAGGAGGAGGTTGATCATCCCGGGCCCGAGGGAGGACGTCACCAGGATCGCGAGGAGCGCCATGGGGAAGGCGAAAAGCACATCCATCGCCAGCATGATCACGGCGCCGATCCGCTCATACCAGGCAGCGACGAGCCCGAGTGGGATGGCGACCAGCGCGCCGGCGATCACGGGGGCAAGCCCGGTGAGGAGCGTGAGCTGCGCACCGTGCAGGATCCTCGAGAGAACGTCGCGCCCCTGATGATCGAGCCCGAGCGGATGGCCGGGCGTGAGCGGCGGGGCGAGCCTCAGGGAGGGTGTCGCCTCGTCGGGGCCGAAAGGGGCGAGCACTGGCGCGAGCAGTGCCGTCGCGCCGGTCAAAGCGAGGATGGCAAGCCCCGCCGATGCGGTTCGGTCCCGCAGGAAGGCCCGCGCGAGCTCGGCTACGGCGGAGCCGCGCGCGGTGGCCGCGGCGCTCATCCCCGCCTCCGGGGATCAAGCGCAATCGCGAGCAGATCCGCGATCAGGTTCCCGATCACGAACACGACCGCGATCGCGAGCACGCAGCCCTGTACCACCGGAAAGTCGCGCTGAAGGATCGCCTGGTAGAGCTGAAGCCCAATCCCCGGCCAGTTGAAGACGATCTCCGAGAACAGCGCGCTGCCGAACAGGTAGCCGATCTGAAGACCCGCGATGGTGACGAAGGCGGGGAGCACGTTCCGCATCGCCTCGACCGTCACGATCCTGGTTTCGGACAGGCCCCGCGCCCGGGCCGCGAGCACGTAGGGCTCCCCCATCGCATCGATGAAGAAACTGCGGGTGACGCGCGCCACGACCGCGAGCGACGAGGCCGCGGTGGTTACGGCCGGCAGGACGAGATGGCGCGCGATATCGAGGATTGTCGCGCTCTCCTCCATGATGCCGACACCCGAGATCGGGAGCAGCCGAAGCTGCAGTCCAAAGACGAAAAGCAACACGATCCCGAGCCAGAAGGGGGGCAGGCTGGCGAGGACGAGCATCGAGATCGTGACGAGCCGGTCGCGCACCGTCCGGTGCGCGCCGCCGGCGAGCGCGGCGAAGAGCAGTCCGAAGACGGCGGTGAGCGCAAAGCTCGCCCCCATCAGCAGGAGCGACGCCCAGATCTTGTCGAGGATGATATCCGAGACCGGTACGCCCAACGAAATCGACCGGCCGAGATCGCCTTGGAGGAGCGCCCAAAGCCAGTCCCCGAACTGGATCAGCAACGGTCGGTCGAGGCCAAGCTCCGCACGCAGCGCCTGCACCCGCTCCTCGGTCGCACCGTAGCCCAAGATCGTGCGGGCGGCGTCGCCGGGCGCGAGGTGCAAGGCGGCAAAGACGACGAACGACACCCCGAGCAAGACTGGGACGGTCGCGAAGCTGCGGCGAAGAGCGAGGCTGAGCATGGGCGTGATCCCGCGATCTGCGGATGCGCGCGCCCAGCCGGGGCGCGCGCGGCAGCGTCACTCTTTGAAGACGCTCGTGTAGTCGGCCCAGTGCTGCGGCGCGAGCACGAAGCCTTTCACGTTCGGGCGCATCGCATAGACCTGGAGCGGGGTGTAGACCGGGATGAAAGCCACATCCTCGGTGACGATGTCCCGGATTTGGTGCAGCAGGCTGACCATCTCCTCCTCGGTCGGCGCGGCACGGGCGGCGGCGAGGAGTTCGGCCATCTTCGGGTTCTCGTAGTACCCGCTGTTGAAGCCATTGGGCGGCAGGGCGCTTGTGGGCAGGATCAGGTCAAGCCAGAAGAAGCTCGTCTCCCCCCAAGAGACCTGCATGCAGCAGCTCCCCTCGCGAATGCCCTGGGCGAGCATGTCCCAATAGGTGCCGTTGTCGAAGGTCTCGATCGTGGCGCGGATCCCGATCCGGCCCAGATCGCGCTGGATCCACTCGGCATCGGCGCGCGTGTTCACATCGCCGCCACCCCCCATGGTCCAGTCGAGCCGCGTCTCGAAGCCGTCCGGATAGCCGGCCTCGGCAAGCAGCGCCTTGGCGGCCTCTGGGTCGTAGGGGAAATCGCGGTAGTCGGGATCCCAGCCGGGGCCGCCGAAGTTCAAGATGCCGTAGGCGGGCTGTGCCGTGCCGCGGCGGAGGTACTTCGTCATGCCCTCACGGTCGATCGCCATCGCCATGGCGCGACGTACCCGCACGTCCTGCAGCGGTTCCTCGCGGAAGTTCAACCAGATCGGGTAGATCGTCGAAACCGGGCCCTTGACCAGCGTGATGCCCTGCGCCTCGAGATACTCGAGCGAGTCCGGCGAGGGGGTCGAGATCATGTCGAGCTCGCCCGTGAGCAGCCCGAGTTCGCGCGTCGTGACCTCGGGGATACCGCGGAGGACGATCCTCTCGAGCTTCGGGGAGCGCTCGGGGTCCCAATAGGCCTCGTTTTTCACGAGGACCGTCTGGACGCCAACTTCCCGCTCACCGAACTTGAACGGACCGGTGCCCACCGGGTTGGCGTTGATCCCGTCGTTGCCGAATTCGCGGACGGCAGCCGGGCTGATCATCCGCGGCGTCCCGGAGCCGCCGGCGGAGAGGCGGCGCAGAAACTCCGAGTTCGGTTGTTTGAGCGTGATGCGGAAAGTGTACTCGTCGATCACCTCGTAGCTTTCGAGATCGCCCCACACCCATTGGAGCATCCCCACCGCACCGGGCTGATGGAACTCGAAGTCCGGGTTGGTCATGCGATCCAGGTTGAACTTAGCCGCCTCGGCGTTCCAAGGCTCGCCGTCGTGGAAGGTGACACCCTGGCGCAGCTTGAAGGTGTAGACCGTTTTGTCGTCACTGATCTCCCAGCTTTCCGCCAGCGACGGCACGAGCGGCGGGGTCGTCACCCCGGTTGCCAGCAGATCCTCGGCAACGAAGCCCTCATAGATATGCAGGAGCGCCTTGAAGGTGTTCCACGTCGTCGAGATGTGCGGGTCGAGCCGCGCGAGATCGGCCTCGATGCCGATGGTGAGCGTCGTGTCGTCGGCCATGGCCTGGGGTGCGGGCGCCAGCGTGGCGAGAGCGAGCGTTGCAGCGCCCGCGAGCAGGCTGCGCCTGGCGAGGACGACGGTGTTTCGAAGGCAGTCGATCATGCGTGTTCTCCTTTCGGGGCGGGGGTAGCGGCAAGGGGGAAGGTCTCGTCTTGATCGGGCAGCTCGGCCGCGAGCGCGTCCCAATCGGGCGGCGCGTCGAGGCGTAGGACGCTGCGCAGAAGGCTCTGGGTGTAGGGGTGGGTCGGGGCGGCCATCACGGCCTCGCTCGAGCCACGCTCGACGATGCAGCCGCGGCGCATCACGGCAACGTCACGCGCCATCAGGCGGACGAGCTTCAGGTCGTGCGTGACGAACAGGTAGGCGAGCCCCCGGCTCTCCTGCAGGTCGAGCAGCAGGTTGAGGATCTGCGCCTGCACCGACACATCCAGCGCGGAGACGGGTTCGTCGAGCACCAGGAACCGCGGGGAGAGCGCCAAGGCGCGAGCGATCGCAACCCGCTGGCATTGTCCTCCCGAAATCTCACCTGGAAAGCGCGCCGCCTTATCGGCATCGAGGCCGACATCGCGCAGGAGCGCCTCAACGCGGTCGTCCGCCTCTGAGCCCCGGATCCCGGCATTCGCAAGCGGGCGGCGCAGATTGTCGCCGATCGATCGCCGCGGGTTCAGGGACAGTTGCGGGTCCTGAAAGACCATCTGGAAGCCGCGCCGCGCTTGGGTCAGAGAGCGCGTGCCGAGCTGGCCAAGATCCATCCCGTCGAAGATCACGCGACCGGCATCGGGCTCCAGCAGGCGCATCAAGAGCCGAGCGACCGTGGATTTGCCGGAACCGGACTCGCCCACCAGCGCGAGCGTCTCACCTTTGCGGATCGAGAGGCTGACCCCGTCGACCGCCGTGCTCCAGCGCGCCCGCCCGAAACCGCCCGCACGGAAGCGCTTAACGAGCGCCTCGGCGGAGACGAGCGGGGCGGTCATGCGGCCCCACTCCGCGCCTCGGCCAGGTGGACGAGACGGCGTTGCGGTCGGTCAGGGTCCGGAACGGCCGACAGGAGCGCGCACGTGTAGGGATGCTCCGGCCGTGTCAGCACCGCGTCCGTCGAGCCGATCTCCTTCACATCGCCGCCGTGGAGGACGACCACCCTGTCCGCCAACGCCCGAACAACGGAGAGATCATGCGTCACGAGGAGGATCGAGAGCCCCCGCTCGCGGTTCAGGCGACGCAGCAGCGCGAGAATGCCGGCCTGCACGGCGACGTCGAGGGCGGTGGTGGGCTCATCGGCGATCAGCAGCGCTGGATCACCGGCCAGCGCGAGGGCGATCGCAACCCGTTGGCACATCCCACCCGACAGCTGATGCGGAAAACTCGCGGCGACCCGGTCGGGATCGGCGAAACCGAGCGGGGCGAGCAGTGCCGAGATGCGACCCGGCGCATGGGCAGATCGAAACGCCGGATCGCAGGCGCGCAAAACCGCCGCGATCTGATCCCGAATGCGCAGCGCGGGGTTCAGCGAGGTCCGCGGTGTCTGAGAGACAAAACCGATCCGCCGACCCCTGATGCGGAGAAGCTCGCGCTTGGGCAGGGCTAGGAGGTCCCGCCCCTCGAAGTGGATGGATCCGCCGGTGACACGGCCAGGGGGAGGTGTCAGCCGCAAGACCGAGAGCGAGGCCACCGACTTGCCCGATCCAGACTCGCCAACGAGCCCCACCACCTCGCCGTGACCGATCTCAAAGCTGATTTCTGAGCAGGCCTGCACGGCGCCGGCGCGCGACGGGAACTCAACTGACAGATCGGCGATGTCGAGCAGAGGAGCCGAGGGCTCCATACCCGTCCTACCGTTCGCCCTGTCTAACGGCCGCTCCGCACGCTTCTGTGCCGAGACCGCCAAACGATTACCCATGGGGATCACCGTGAGGCTAAGTGCGGCACGCCAACCATTAAGCGACCACCTACCGTTCGGGGACGGCG
>JBCCLX010000098.1:0-11951 GCA_039026635.1 Pseudomonadota bacterium | reverse complement strand
GGCCGAGGGGCTGCCGATCATTTCGGTGATGAAGGCGGAGAAGAGTTCGCCTTGGGACCGGATGCGTAGCTTCGAGTAGATGTTGCGCCGGTGGATGCGGACCGTACCCGAGGCGATGCCGAGGATCTGACCGATCGCCTCCGCCGAATGGCCCTTGAGTGTGAACTCCACCACCTCGCGCTCGCGCGGGGTGAGCATGCCCTCGCCGATGGTGCGGAAGGCGCGCTCGATGCTGGCATCGATATCCGGGGTCTCGCCCACGGCGCGGGCGGAGAAGCCGGCCCAATGGCGCCGGCTACAGGCATCGATCAGGGGCCAAACCTCCTTGAGGGCGCGCAGATCGGCGGAGGAGAAGCGCCGCGCGGTGCGCATCATCGAGATCACGATCCGGCTCGATGGATCGGCATCGACGAGATAGCCGATCTCCTCGGCAAGCCCCGTCTGCTCGTAGTAGCTCTTGAAATACTCGCCCTGATAAAAGCGGTCCGGCGCCAGTTCGCCGAGCCGCCAAAGCCCCGCGGCTGCGCGCTCGGGCGTGGCCAGGAAGAAGGGATCGAGGAGGTAGGGGCCCTCCTGATACTCCTCCACGTGCAAGAGCCGCCGGCGCGGCGGGAAATCGTCATAGAGATCGACCGGGCGCGCGCTGCCGACATAGCCGAAGACGACGATGAACTCGAAGGGCGCGATCTCACGCAACGCCGCGGCCAAGGCTGGCGCGTAGTCTGGCGTGCCGAGCGCCTCGACCATGCGGCCCGCAGCGATGCTCCATGCCGATTTCATCCGCCCTCACGCCTCCGCCATCCGTTTCGGATCGCGATTAACCCTCCCTAACAGCAGGAGCTACCACATTCCTCATATTTACTCCAACGGGCCCTAGGAGAGCATTGGGGTCTATGCGGCATATGAGGGATCATGCAGGAAGCGCCCCATAGCAGCGCCAGTGCGGCGTATCCGTCCGCTGCCAACCGTGGCTCGGGGCAGCCGGTGGCGGAGCTGCGCGGCGTCTCCAAGCGCTTTGGCGAGGTTCAGGCGGCGCGCGATCTCAATCTGCGGATCGAGCCGGGGGAGTTCCTGTCCTTCCTCGGCCCCTCAGGCTGCGGCAAGACGACGGCGCTGCGCATGCTGGCGGGATTTGAGGCGCCGAGCGAGGGTACGGTGCTGATCGACGGGGCGGTGGTGAACGCGCTCGAGCCCTTTCGCCGGCCCGTGAACATGGTCTTTCAGTCCTATGCGCTGTTCCCGCATCTGACGGTGGCGCAGAACATCGGGTTTGGGCTGCGCCAGCGCCGGCCACGCCCCGAGAAGGCCGAGATCGCGCGGAAGGTGGCGCGCGCGCTCGAGATTGTGCGCCTGTCGGGCTTTGAGCGTCGCCGGATCTGGGAGATGTCGGGCGGGCAGCAGCAACGCGTCGCCCTGGCCCGCGCGATCATCAACGAGCCGAAGCTGCTGCTCCTCGACGAACCGCTCGCCGCGCTCGATCGCAAGCTGCGCAAGGAAATGCAGATCGAGCTGCAGGATCTGCAGCGCCAGATCGGGATCACCTTCGTGCTGGTCACTCATGACCAGGAGGAGGCGCTGTCGCTCTCCGACCGGGTCTGTGTGATGCGCGAGGGCCGGATCGTGCAGACGGGCTCGCCTCAGGACCTCTACGATAACCCTGAGAGCCGCTACGTCGCCGATTTCGTCGGCACCTCGAACTTCATGGACGGCAAGGTGATCGAGGCTGGCGGGGGGCGGGCACGGTTGCGGCTCGGCTCGGGCCTCGAGATCGAGGGGCGCGCGGCGGGCGGCATCGCGGCCGGGCAGGGGGCCACCGCCAGCATCAGGCCAGAACAGGTGCGCCTCGTCCGCACCCCCGATGACGGCGCGCTGGAGGTTGAGGTGCGCAACCGGATCTTTCTCGGCGAGCACACCGATTACCTCGTCCGCCACATCACGCTCGGCGAGATCAGCGTGCTGATGCCGCGCCAGGCCGAGATGGGCCAAGCGCCTTTTTCCACCGGCGACCGGGCCTGGATCAGCTGGGACGGCGATGCGGCGCGGATCCTGAGCCGGGAGTGACCTGCATGACCCCAAGAGACGTCCACACAGGGAGACGATCATGACCAAAGACAGCGGCTACCTCTCGAAGCGGAAGTTCATGGAAGAGCTCCGCCGCTACCAGAAGGGCTCGGTCTCGCGGCGCCATTTCATGGGTGTCACGGGGCTGGGCACGGCGACGGCGGTGCTGGGCACGGCCATGCCGGCGCTGCGCCCCTCGCGTGCGCGGGCGGCCGATATCGGCGATCGCGTGGTGCTGGCGACCTGGCCGAACTATCACGACCCGGCCAATTTTGACGCCTTCACCGACCAGATGGGTGCCTTCACCCAAGTCAATGTCTTCGGCTCCAACGAGGAGATGCTGGCCAAGCTGCAGGCGGGCGGCAGCGGCTGGGACGTGTTCGTGCCGACGAACTACACGATCACGACCTATGTGGCCGAGGACCTGATCGAGCCGCTCGATACCTCGAAACTGCCGAATTACGACGCCTCCGCCTTCGATCCGCGCTTCGCCGATGCGGGCACGGTCGACGGCATGCTTTATGCGGTGCCGAAGAACTGGGGCACGACGGGGTTTGCGGTCAACACCGCCCATGATGGCGGCACCGCGCTGACGAGCTGGAAGGACTTCTTCGACCGGACGATGGACGATTTCTCCGGCCGGACGATGGTGCATGACTATCAGCTGACGACCATCGGCAACGCGCTGAAGTACTTCGGTTACTCGTTCAACTCGGTCGACACCGAAGAGTTGGCCCAGGCCGAGAAGCTCCTGCTCGACGTGAAGCCGCATCTCTTCGCGATCACCTCGGACTATCAGCCGGCCATGCGTTCGGGCGATGCCTGGATGACGATCTGCTGGACGGGCGATGGCAAGCAGCTCAACACCGATATGCAGGAGATCTCCTATGTGCTCGGCCGTGAGGGCGGTGAGCTTTGGTCGGACTACTACGCCATTCCCAAGGGGGCGCCGCATCGCGATGCCGCCTATGCGCTGATCAACTTCATGCTCGATCCGGCCGTGAACGCCAAAGAGGTGATGGCCCATGGCTATCCGGTGGCGGATAAGCGGACGAACGCGTTGCTGCCGGCCGAGATCCTCAACGATCCGATCCTCTACCCGGCCGCGGAGCTGATGGACGCGCTCGAGTTCGGGGCGGCCGCCACGCTGACCGATCCGAACCGGGCGGAGCTTCTGGCCCGCTTCAAGTCGGCCTAATCAAGCGGGGGCGGGGCATGACGCAGCGGGACCGTAACTGGCTGCTCCTCGCCCCCTGTGCGCTGGTCTTTCTGGTGATGCTGGTGCTGCCGCTGACGGTGGTGTTCGTGTTCAGCTTTGGCGAGCGCGCCCCCGCCGGCGGCTACGAGCCGGCGCTGACACTGGCGCAATACGCCAATCTGCCCGCCCGGCTGACGGCGTTTCAGAACACCCTGATCCTGGCGCCGCTGGGGACCCTGGCGGCGCTCATCATCGCCTATCCGTTGGCCTATCAGCTGGCAGTGCGCACCAGTGCGCGATGGAAGACGATCCTGCTCGTGCTCGTGATCGTGCCGTTCTGGACCTCGATCCTGATCCGCTCCTATGCCTGGATCTACATCCTCGGCGGGCGTGGCATCCCGGCGCTGATCGAGAGCCTGGGGCTCGGCGATGTGCAGCTGATTTACACGCCCTTCGCCGTCACCATCGGCATCGTCTATGGCTACCTGCCGCTCATGGTCTTCCCGATCTATGTCAGCCTCGATCGGTTGGATAAGCGGCTGGTGGAGGCGGCCTCCGACCTTGGCGCGCCGCCCTTCGCGACCTTCTGGCAGGTTACCCTGCCGCTCTCGATCCCGGGCGTCGCCACGGGCTGTATGCTGGTCTTCATCCTGCTGATGGGCGAGTTCCTGATCCCGCTCCTGCTCGGCGGCGGTAAGGTCTTCTTCGTCGGCAATGCGCTCGTGGATCTGTTCCTGCAGTCGCGCAACTGGGCCTTCGGCTCGGCCGTCGCGGTCACGTTGATCCTCGTGATGCTCGTGACCGTCACCCTCTACATGCGTCTCATCGCGCGCCTCAATCGGCAGCGCGAGGACGTGGCGCTGATGTGAGGGTCCGATGCGCCTCTATACGCTCTGCGTCTATCTCTTCCTCTACACCCCGATCGCGATCATCGCGCTCTTCAGCTTCAATGCCGGGCGCCATGCGAGCCAGATGGAGGGGTTCTCGACCCAGTGGTACGGGCGGGCGCTGAAGAACCCGTTCGTGATGGACGCGCTGGAGACGAGCCTGCTCGTGGCCTTCGTCTCGGCAACGCTCGCCGCGGTTTTCGGCACCATGGCGGCGGTGGCCTTGCAGGGGATGCGCGGGCCGGTTCGGGCGCTCTTCGACGCGCTGATCTATATCGCCGTCATGATCCCGGGCATCGTCATCGGGATCGCGACGCTGATCGCCCTCGTCACGGTGTTCGATCAGGTGAACCCGGCGCTCGCCGCGCTCTGGCCCGAGGGCGCGGAGCCGCCGGTGCTCTCCATGGGGATCGGCTCGCTGATCTCTGCCCATACAATGTTCACCATGGCGCTTGTGATCATCATCGTGCGCGCGCGGCTCACCAGCCTGGAGACAGTGCTGACGGAGGCGGCGGCGGATCTTTACGCCACGCCCTTCGGCACCTTTCGGCAAGTGACCCTGCCGCTGATCGCACCGGCGATCCTGGCCGGCTTCCTCCTCGCCTTCACCTTCAGCTTCGACGATTTCATCATCGCCTTCTTCGTCGCGGGCTCGGAGACGACGCTGCCGATCTACGTCTTCTCCTCGATCCGCCGAGGCGTGACGCCCGAGATCAATGCCATCGGCACCATGGTGCTCGTCGCCTCCTTGATCCTGCTGATCATCGCCCAGCTGATCCTGCGCCGTGGCGACAAGAAATGAGACGGAACGGGAGGCTTCATGCTGCTTGAGAACAAGGTCGCCTTCGTCACGGGCGCGGGCTCGGGCATCGGCGCGATGGGGGCGATCTACATGGCGCGTGCGGGGGCGCATGTGGTCGTCACCGATCGCGATGAGGCGGCGGCGATGCAGGTGGCCGAGACGATCACGGCCGCGGGATTTCGGGCCGAGGCGCGCCGGGTCGACGTTACGGAGGATGCCGCGCTGGAGGAGGCGATTGCGCAGACGGCGGCCGCGCGCGGCCGGCTCGACATCCTCCACAGCCACGCCGGCATCCAGATCGAAGGCACGCTCGAGCAGGTGAGTGCGGCGGATATGGATGCCTCTTGGGCGATGAATGTGCGCGCCCATTTCGTGGCCGCCAAAGCCGCGCTCGCCCCGATGCGCGCCCAAGGCGGGGGCAGCGTCATCATCACCTCGTCCAATTCCGGCGTGCAGTACGACCGCGAGATGATCACCTATTGCACCACCAAGCACGCGGTCCTGGCGATGACGCGGCAGATGGCGGCGGACTATGCGCGCGAGAAGATCCGGTTCAACGCGCTTTGCCCGGGCTTTATCGACACGCCCTTCAACAAGGGTTTCGAGGTGCAGATGGGCGGGCGCGCCAACCTCGACGCCTATGTCGCCGAGCAGATCCCCATGGGTCGTTGGGGCACAGTGGAGGAGATCGCCGAGGGGATCGTATACCTCGCCTCCGACCGCTCCGCTTTCATGACGGGTAATGCGCTCGTGATCGACGGCGGCGAGTGCATCTGATTGAGCGGACCGTAGGCCGGGCGGATCGCCCGGCTTGGCGAGGCGATCCGGTGGCTTGCGCGGTCACCCCCCGGTCAAGCCGGGGGATGATCGCAGGCGCCGCCCATCAGTGTGACGGTCGGCTCAGAGGTCCCAGCCGCCGACGGATTTCACCTCGAGGAAATCCTCGAGGCCCCAGATGCCCCCCTCGCGCCCGTTGCCGGACTGGCGGTAGCCGCCGAAGGGGGCGCCGGGCCCGCGGGACTTGCCGTTGATCTCGACCATGCCGCTGCGCAGCGCCCGGGCCGACCGGCGGGCCTTCTCGACGTCCTGGGTCTGGACGTAGTTCGTTAGGCCATAGGCGGTATCATTGGCCATCTCGATCGCCTGCTCCTCGGTGTCGAAGGGCGTGATGGCGAGGACGGGACCGAAGATCTCTTCGCGCCAGACGGTCATCTCCGCATCCACATCGGCGAAGACCGTGGGGCGCGCGAAATACCCGCGGTTGAGCCCCTCGGGCCGGCCCGTGCCGCCCGCGACAAGCCGTGCGCCTTCGTCGATCCCGGTCTGGATGAGGCCCTGGATCTTCTCCCATTGCACATCCGAGACGACGGGGCCGATCTGGCGCCCCTCGATCTCGGCGGCCGCCACCTCAGTCTGCGCGGCAACGGCCTTCGCGGTCTCGACGGCCTGCTCATAGACCGGGCGCTCAACGAGCATACGCGTCGGCGCATTGCAGGACTGGCCCGAGTTGTTGAAGCAGTGGCGCACGCCGCGGGTCACCGCTTTCTCATCGGCATCGGCGAAGATGATGTTCGCCCCTTTGCCGCCAAGCTCTAGCGTGACGCGCTTGATCGTGTCGGCCGCGCTCTTGGTGATCAGCTTGCCGGCCCGCGTCGAGCCCGTGAAGCTGACCATATCGACATCCGGGTGGACCGAGAGCTGGCTGCCGACGCCCACGCCATCGCCGTTGACGAGGTTAAAGACACCGGCCGGCAGATCGGCGGCATGGATGATCTCGGCGAAGAGATAGGAGGAGAGCGGCGCGACCTCCGAGGGTTTCAGCACCACGGTGCAGCCCGTCGCCAGCGCCGGTGCGACCTTGAGCACCACCTGGTTCATGGGCCAGTTCCAGGGCGTGATCAGCGCGCAGACCCCGATGGGCTCCATCAAGATCCGCGCCCCCGGCGCATGATCGCCGAGCATGCGTTCGAAATCGAACTCTTTGAGCGCCTTGATCGTCGCCTTGAAGTGACCGCTGCCGGCGGCAACCTGCGCCTGGCGGGCGAGCGCGATGGGCGCGCCCATCTCCTGGCTGATCGCCTGGGCCATATCCTCGGCGCGCGCGTCATAGGCGGCGGCGACGCGCTCGAGCGCGGCCAGACGCTCGGCTTTCGAGGTGGCCGACCAGGCGGGGAAGGCGGCTTTGGCGGCGGCCACGGCCGCATCCGTATCGGCCTGTCCCCCGAGCGAGATCGTTGCGAAAGGTTCTTCGTTCGAGGGGTTCAGCACCTCCAGCGGCGTGCCCTCAAGCGGCGCCACCCAGGCGCCATTGATGTAGAATTGCTGTGCGTCCTGCATCGTCTTCTCCCGGCGGGCCTTTGGCTCAAGCCCTGATTGCCCAGCGTTTAGACCAGCGTCTTAGGTCAGTGTCGTGTCCTGGCATCGCCCCCCTCATCGGGTGCGGCTGGGGATGTGTGAATGGATACGCCCGGGGGAGGCAGAGGCCCGCCGCCGGGGTGTCTGACGAAACCGTATGAAGGCCGTCGTCCCCTGTCCAGCGCAGGGCCCGCGGATCGATCACGACTGCAACAGAAGCTCGCCATGGGGCCGCTAACGGCGGTCGGCGACGCCGCTGCTTAAGCGCGGCGCAGGCCCGTCGGAGGTGAGTACAGGCTCACCTAGGAACGCGCTCTAGCGCAGGAGAGACCCACCCCAGGCGTCGCTCGCCCCCCGCTTTCAGGCCCTGTTCTCAGGCCAATTCTCAAGCCCGGCGGCGCCGCGCGTCGACAAAACTCTTGATGAAGAACACCATTGCGAAGATGGCGCTCGCCTGCATGAGTCCGACGCGTGTCGCGCTCACCATATCGCCCCGCCCGATGGCGCCGCTGAGCGGCATGAAGAGGGCGACGACGACGATGAGTGTCAGCACCGCGGCGATATGTGCGATGAGTTTGTTCTCTGCCTTCACGCCCGTGTAGCAGAGCAGAAGCGCGATGCCGAAAGCGGCCGGGATCATCGCGGTCACTGAACTCACCCCCGCGAGCACAGCCCATACCGAGCCGGCGATGAGAACGAGCGCGTTGATCAGCGACGCCGTATGAGCCTTCATCCCTATCTCCTCCCAAAGCCAGGTTGCACCCCACAACCTAGGCCGCGTCTCTCCTCTTCAAGCCACTCACCCGCCGCCCGCGGCTCAGAACCTCTCGATTGGCCAAAGGATGATTACCGGATGGAGCGATTTCAGCGCTCGGGTCGCGCCCACGGGCAGCGAGCCCCGCGCTCGTCAGCCGCGAATAGCGGGTTCTGAGACGGAGCCCGTGGTTTCAAATTGCTCCGCCCTGCGCTCGAGCCTGCGACCGATCCTTGGCACGCCGGCGGCCGCGAGCTCTTCGTCGGTTGCGTGCTGTTGGGCGGGGCCGGCGGAGACTTGGCGGGTCGGGAGCGGGACGGCGCCCCGTGCCGCAAGGCGCTCACGCTCGGTGAGAAGCGCCAGAAGCTCTGGTTTCAATCCGTCGCCATAGGGCGCGGCCAGGGCATGGAGCGAGAGAAGGTGGTGAAGTTGATCGGCCATGATGTGCATCCGCGTTATGTGACGCCGGTGCTGCACGCGTTTCATGTGGCTGGGCGTATTCCGTCTGGGGCGGGTATGCCATGAGATCGAGCGGATGGCGACGAAATTCTTGACTCTTTCACTCGGCTTGCCGAGCGTGAATTCCCAAGCAACGCGCATCGCCAGGTCGTCACTCGCCACCAAGCTCCCGCGCTTCACGTCGACCGTGAGAAAGGAGCCCCCATGGATGGCGCGGCCAGCACCCCCTTGCTCGAGATACGCAACCTCTCGATCGCTCTGCCCAAGGGCGCGGATCGGCGTTTTGCGGTGGAGGATGTGTCGCTGACGCTGAGGCGGGGTGAGCTGCTCTGTGTGGTGGGCGAGTCAGGCTCCGGCAAATCGGTGATGACGAGCGCGATCATGAACGACATCGCCAAGCGCCTCTCGGTGGACGCGGGCGAGATCATCTTCGACGGGCGCGATGTGCTCAAGCTGCCGAAGAGCGATCTGAATGCGCTGCGCGGCGATCGGATCTCGATGATCTATCAGGAGCCGATGGCAGCCCTGAACCCCTCGATCCGGATCGGGGAGCAGGTGGACGAGGTCTTTGCGCTGCACCGTCCCGACATCTCGCCCGAAGAGCGCAAGGCGGAGACGTTGAAGCTCTTCGAGCAGATGAAGCTGCCGACGCCCGAGCGGATCCACCGCAGCTATCCCCACGAAGTCTCGGGCGGGCAGGCGCAGCGGATCGTCATCGCCATGGCGCTCGCCTGCAAGCCGGATATCCTGATCGCCGATGAACCGACCACGGCGCTGGATGTGACGACGCAGAAGGAGATCCTGCAGCTCTTCGGCGAGCTCAAGGACGTCTATGACAACGCTATCATCCTGATCACCCATGATTTCGGCGTCGTGGCCGAGGTGGCGGATCGGGTCGCTGTGATGTGCTGGGGGCGGCTGATCGAAGAGGGACCGAAGGACCAGATCCTGATGCAGCCGAAGGAGGATTACACGCGCCTCCTGGTCGATGCGATGCCGCTCTTGGAGACGACGCGGGTGCCGGATGAGACGCGCAACGACGCGCCCGTGATCAAGGCGGAGGGGTTGAGTAAGGTCTATGGCAGCGGGCCGGTGACGGTGCGCGCCCTCGATGCGGCGAGCTTCCGGTTGCGCAAGGGCGAGACGCTGGGGGTGGTGGGCGAGTCCGGCTCGGGCAAATCCACCCTCGCGAAAACGCTGATCCGCCTGGTCGAACCCTCCGATGGCGCGGTCTTCCTCGGCGAGCAGGATTTCCTGGCGCTGCGGGGTGCTTCGCTGACCGAGGCGCGCCGGCATATCCAGATGATCTTCCAGGACCCCTTCGGCTCGCTCAATCCGAGCCAGAGCGTGGGCGCTGCGATCAGCCGGAGTGCGGAGCTGCGCGGGCTGAGCCCCGAGGAGGCGAAAGAGAAGACGCTGGAGCTGCTGTCCATCGTCGGCCTTGGCCCCGAGGCCTATGACCGGCGCCCCCGCAACTTCTCCGGCGGACAGCGCCAGCGCATCGGCGTGGCACGTGCGCTCGCGATGGAGCCCGAGGTCGTGATCGCCGATG
The DNA here is from genome assembly GCA_039026635.1 of Pseudomonadota bacterium. Classification (GTDB taxonomy): domain Bacteria; phylum Pseudomonadota; class Alphaproteobacteria; order Rhodobacterales; family Rhodobacteraceae; genus Thermohalobaculum. Next base: position 1,883 of record JBCCLX010000098.1, on the reverse strand, counting down.
AGAGTGTGTCCGCCCTCGATCTCTCGGTGCAGAAACAGGTGCTGCGGCTGATGAACGATCTGCAGCGCCGGCTCGAGATCGCCATCATCTTCATCACCCACGACCTGCGCGTGGCGGCGCAGATCTCGGATTACATCGCCGTGATGGAGCGCGGCGTGATGGTGGAGTTCAACACGGCCGATGCGGTCTTTAACACCCCGCAGCATGAGTATACGCGCCGGCTTCTCGATGCCGCGCCGGGCAAGGGCTGGCATCCGCCGCGTCTGACGCTCGAGGAAGCCGAGCGCATCGCTGCCAATGTGAGCCGAGGCTAAGCGGGCGGGCCTATCGTCATCGGGTGGTGATCCGTCGTGATGCTCGCGGGATCCCCCGCCGAGGCCGATCTGTCTTGACCGGCTTGCGACCGCCGCGGCTTACTCCGATGGCATGCTAGGCAGGACGTCATCCCACCCAGATGCGCGATCTGTTGAGGGGGACATCATGCCGGTCGAATGCGGGCGCTTTGTCGTGGGTGCCTTGGTTGTCGGGCTCACGCTGCCGGCCGGGGCCCCAGTCGGGGCGCAGGAAACCGGCGAGACGTCCGAGCCGTCCAGCGTCGATAAGGGGCCGACGATCATCGCGCCCATCATCATCACCGCAGGGCGGCGCGAGCAGCAGCTCGAAGACGTGCCCCGCGCCGTCCGCACCATCGACAATCAGACGCTCGAGGCGATCACCCGCAAAAGCACGAATTTCTCCGAGACGCTGCCCGAACTCATCCCAGGCTTCGGCACGCCGGTCTTTCAGAACTCGACCCGCAGCCTCACCCTGCGCGGCCGCGAGGCGCTCTTCCTGCTCGACGGGATCCCTATAAGCGCCGGGGAGTTCGGCGTCGATCTCGGCAATTTCGACCCGCTGACGATCGATCGGGTCGAGGTGCTCTATGGGCCGACCGCTCTTTACGGGAACGGGGCCACGGGCGGTGTCATCCAGTTCTTCACCCGCGAGGCCTCACCCGACCCCTTCGAGCTGCGCACGCGGCTTGGTGTCAGCAGCTTCGGTGTGCCGAGCGAGGTCTTCACGGCTGAGGGGACGAGCTATGATGTGTTTGCCGAGGCGAGCGGCACGGTGGATCGGTTCAGCTACCTCGCGAGTGTGAGCTTCGAGTCGACCAATGGTTTCTTCGAGCCCGACGGGGATCGGATCGCGCCGGGCATCCGCCTCGACGACACCAACGACATCACCTTCTTCGGCAAGGCAGGCGTCGATCTGACGGATGATCAGCGCCTGGTGGGTTTCGTCAACTTCACCCGGCTTGGGGCGAACAGGACGGATTTCATCAGCGTGCCGGGCAACGACGGCAATGCGGTCGCAGCCGAACGGCCGGTCACCTATTCGGAGGAGCCGCGGCAGCGGAGCTTCTTCGCCAATTTGACCTACGAGCATGCGGATCTGGCCGATGGTACGATGCGCCTGCAGGGCTATTACCGCGATGAGGAGCTGACGCAGGACGGCGCCGATCTTGGCACCGGCACCTTGCCGCCCGGATGGCCGCGGCTGTTCCAGACGAACTTCGACGGGGACGCCTTTGGGTTCCGGGGGGACTACAGCCGGCGGTTCTTCGATCGGGTCGAGCTGACTGTGGGCGGAGACTATCTAAGCGAGTCGAACACCGTGCCGACCTTCACCTCGGACCCGGAGGTCTTTGACGAGACGGCGAATTTCGATGCGAGCGGCGAGGAGCCGCAATTCGCGCCCACCGATATCGAGAGCTTCGGTCTCTTCGTCCAAGCCGATCTGGAGCTGACCGAGGATTGGTCGCTCTCGGGCGGGGTCCGCTACGATCGGTTCTCCTTCGAAGCCGCGCCCCATGATCCGACCTTCGGCTTCCCCGATGGCCCGCG
>JBCCLX010000097.1:0-11975 GCA_039026635.1 Pseudomonadota bacterium | reverse complement strand
TCGCTTTGGCCGGATACGCCTCGAGGACCTCCTCGATCAGCGCTTCGTAGTCTTCCGGTCCGCTCACGTGATCGTTGGCCATCCTTTTGGCTCCTCTTCGTTCACGAGTGGCTGGGGAGGGGCCGGCGCGGGGCCGGCCCCCGTTGTGGGATCAGCCGGCCTGGGAGTCCGACGCGGCGATGGCAGCCAGACGCTCTTCCTCGGACTGCATGATGCCGAACTCCATCAGCATCTCTTCCAGCTCATCCATGGTCACCGGCGTCGGGATCACGCCCTTGCCCGAGTTCGCATGGATCTTGGTGGCGAGCTGGCGGTACTCGTCGGCCTGCTTGCTGTCCGGCGCGTACTGCAGCACCGTCTGACGGCGCAGCTCGGCGTGCTGCACGATGTTGTCGCGCGGCACGAAGTGGATCAGCTGCGAGCCGAGCTTGGCGGCCATGGCTTCGGCCAGCTCCAGCTCCTTGTCGGTCTGGCGCTCGTTGCAGATCAGGCCGCCGAGGCGCACACCGCCCGAGTTGGCGTACTTCAGAATGCCCTTGGAGATGTTGTTGGCGGCATAGAGCGCCATCATCTCGCCCGACATCACGATGTAGATTTCCTGGGCCTTGTTCTCGCGGATCGGCATGGCAAAGCCGCCGCAGACAACGTCGCCGAGCACGTCATAGGAGACGTAGTCGACGTCATCATAGGCGCCGTTTTCCTCGAGGAAGTTGATGGCGGTGATCACGCCGCGGCCGGCACAGCCGACGCCGGGCTCCGGGCCACCGGACTCAACGCATTTGATGTCCTGGTAGCCGATCTTGAGCACGTCCTCGAGCTCGAGATCTTCGACCGAACCCATCTCGGCGGCCATGTGCAGGACGGTGTCCTGGGCTTTCGAGTTGAGGATCAGGCGGGTGGAGTCCGCTTTCGGGTCACAGCCGACGATCAGGATCTTCTGACCCAGTTCGACGAGGGCGGCGAGAGTGTTCTGCGAGGTGGTCGACTTACCGATCCCCCCTTTGCCGTAGAAGGCGATTTGGCGAAGGTCGCTCATGTCCGGTTCCTTTTCTCGGTTCGTCCGATGTCACGATCGAGACGGCACAAATGCCGCTCCCCCTCTGCAGCAGCAGCCAGCGTGCCAAGCCCCTGAAGAAATTTTCTTCATTAAAATCAGTGCGTTGGTCGATTGGTGCCCGTTGGAGGATTTCCAACAAAAGACGACAATGGGGGGTGAGGCGTGTCTGTGCGGCATGGAGCTGCCGCAAAAGAGAAGAGCCGAGCCCGGGGTGCGGGCTCGGCTCTCGGTCGCAGGATCAGGGATCGGGGATCAGGCGTCGGCGGTCACGGGCAGGCCGAAGTCATCGGCGATGCTGGCCAGCCAGCCGGCCAGGCGCTCGTCCGTCAGGCTCGACTCATTGTCGAGATCGAGCGCGAGGCCCAGGAAGTGGTCGTCGACGACCGCGAGCGAGTCCTCATGCCCATAACCCTCGGTCGGCCAGTATCCTACCAAGGTGGCGCCGCGCTCCTCGAAGAACTCGTGCAGGAAGTAGACCGCGTTGATGAACTCGAGCGGATAGGTGATCTGATCGCCGAGCCCGAAGATTGCAATCGTCTTGCCCTCGAAGTTCTGGTCCTCGAGCTTCGGGAGAAACTCCTCCCAGCTCTCGTTCTCGGCCTCCGCACTCAGACCCGGGAGCAGCCCGTCACCCAACGTCGGCGTGCCCAGGATCAGGTAGTCATAGCTCATGAAGTCGTCGACTTCGGTGCGGTTCACATTGAGCGGCTTGGCCATCAGCTCATCGCCAAACTGGCGTTGGATCTGCTTGGCGATCTTGCGGGTCTTGCCGGTGTCGGTACCGAAGAAAATGCCGATCTTGGCCATGGGGACGACTCCTCTCGTTGCGTCTCGATGTCGTGGCCTCACGCCCTCTCGGTGGGCCTCCAACTGGAGCGCAGCAAAGAAGAGGCCAAGTCACCGATATTTGGTAAAACTTTGATAATATGAGGATATTATGCGAAGGGGCGGCTTGTTCCGTGCAGGGAAGTCGCCCGACAATCCCGACATGCCCTGTCGGGAACTCGACACGGCCAGGGCCTGTCGTAGCGGCCCCGCCGCCGCGCGGCGAAGCCCAGTTCCTTGAGCGGCCTTACTCGGCCGGGACAAGCGCCTCTTCGAGATGGCGCATCAGGTTTTCGGGGCTCGAGACGCCATAGGGGTCGTCCGGACAGTTGTCGCAGATCCCCGGCTCCTCGAACCAGGCCTCGATCACGCCGTTATCGACGATCGCGGCGTAGCGCCAGGAGCGCATGCCAAAGCCCAGGTTATCCTTGGCCACAAGCATGCCCATTTTGCGGGTGAACTCGCCCGCGCCGTCCGGGATCATGCCGATGCGACGGACGCCCTGGGCCGCGGCCCATTTGTTCATGGTGAAGGCATCATTGACCGACAGACAGTAGATCGCGTCGATCCCGCGCTCCGCGAAGGTCTCGAAGTTCTCTTCAAAACCCGGCAGCTGATAGGTCGAGCAGGTGGGCGTGAAAGCACCGGGAAGCGCGAAAAGGATGGCGCGCTTGCCAGCGAAGTAATCCGCCGTCGTCATGTCCTGCCAGCGATAGGGGTTAGGGCCGCCGAGGCTCGCATCGCGCACGCGCGTATGGAAGGTCACGGACGGCAGGGGTGTGTTTCTCTTCATGAAAGGGCTCCTTGGTTCGGGCGCTCAGAACGAGCCGCCGGGGGTACCGGGAAAGCGGACGATCACGTCCTCGTCGCGGGCGATGAACTGGCAGGCCATGCGGAAGCGCGGCGGCATGTCGTGGACCTCCGCTGCCTCGAGCTCGGCGGGTGTGATCTTCTTGAGTTCGCGCAGCCGGGCCTTTTCCTTTTCGGTGAGCGCCATGCTCATCTGCGGCTTGTCGCCCATCGGCACGACCTCGATCAGGCGGGAGCCGCAGTCCCCATCTTCGCATTCGAACGGGATCGGGATGTTGTGCTCCTTGGCGAGGCGCAACATCGTTTGGGTGTTGCCGGCGACCGCATAGACCGTCTTGGCCCGGTCCATGACAGGTGATTGGAAGGTGATGTTGGCCATCGGGTGCTCCTTTCAGACCGGTGCATCGGAGAGCGCCCGCCAGGCGGATCCCAGAGGGCGCGCACAAAGGTTTCAGCAAGCGATGTGCCAGCGAAAATGCTGGGTTTTGGTGGCTCTAACGGGTTCTGCGGGGCCTGAAAGTCCGGATTGTCGGGTATCCGACAGCGCGTCTTGTCGGATGGGCTCAACCGGCCGCGCAGGCGACGGACGGCGCGGGTTCCGGCAGCGGCGTGACGGTGATCTCGGCAGGCAGAGCTTCGCCGACAGGTTCGAGCCGCGCCATCATGGCGGGCGTGGCGATGATCTCGCCATCCTCGGCAATCATCAGGACGGCAGAGACCCCCATGGCCGCGGCGGTGGCGGCGAAATGCTCCCGTCCAGCGACGCTGAGGGCCGTCGCAGCGGCATCCGCTCGCAGACCGCTGGTGCCCAAGACGGAGACAGAGACGATCTCACGCACCGGATAGCCCGTGCGCGGGTCGATGATATGGGCGAAGCGCGTGCCGCCGTGCTCGAAATAGCGCTCGTAGTTGCCGGAGGTGTAGAGCACTTCACCGGGCCTCAGCGAGACGGCGGCCACCGCGCCCCAGACAAAGGGATCGCGGATCGCGATACGCCAGGGACGCGCGCTATGGCTGCCGAGGACGTTGACGTCCCCGCCCGCGTTGAGAACCGCGTCCTCGATCCCGCGGGCCTGGAGCGCACGCCCGGCGAGATCCAGAGCTGCGCCCTTCGCGAAGCCACCGAGATCGAGTTGCAAGGCTGTGTTCTCAGCTCGGGCCGTTGTGCCCTCGATCGAGAGCGCGGCCATGCGCGGTTCAGCCGCTACCAGGGCGTCGATGGCCGCCGAAGAGGGCGGCGCGCCCTCCGGCGGCGTGTCGTCATGAAACCCCCAAAGGGCGACGAGGCCGCCGATGGCGGGTTCGAAGAGGCCACCGCTCGCGCAAGCGAGACGTCGTCCTTCGCGGAGAACCTCGGCGAAGCGGGCGTCGATCTCTGCAGGCCTGCCGGCAGCGATGGCCGCGTTGAGATCGCCAAGGTGCCCCGGCCGCCAGGCGTGCCAGTCGTGATGCAGCGTTTGCAGAAGCGCACCGGCCTCGGCCGCCGCTTCCCGGGCTGCTGCGGCGCTCTCACCACGGATGACGATCTCCACGAGCGTGCCAAAGACAAAGCGCGTCTCCCGCACCTCGGTGCCTGTCTCGGCCAGGCGCACCCCGGCAACGGCGAGGATACCGAGGCTGGCCACGAGCGCGAAGACCAGCCGGCGCGCGCTTAGCGCTCTCACGCCGGCCACTCTCGATGCGCGGCCCTGGCCTCGGGCCCCATACCAGTGACAGCCCCAGCCCCAGCCCCAGATCTGGCCTCACCCCCGATCCCAGCCGTGGCCTCCACGCGGAGATCGGCGATCAGCCCACCCTCCCGCTCGGCCAGGCGCAACGGGAGGAAAGAGAGGGCGAGGACGAGGAGCGAGAGCAGCAGGACGACCGGATCAGGCAGGCCGAGCGCGCTGAACCCCGCCGCAGCCGCGGCGATGGCAGCCGGAGGCAGGAGGTAGGCGAGGCCTGCGGCCGTCAAGAACGGCGCCGTCGGCATCGAGACGACGACACTGTCGCCCGGTACGAGGGAGAGACCCGGGGGCGGGACGACCGAGAGCCGTTGGTCCGGCGCCATCTCGGCCAGAGCCGCTGCCCCGCATCCCGAACGAGCCGCACAGCCCGCACAGGCCGCTGCCCGCTCGATCCCGAGCACGACACGCCCGTCCTCGAGTGCCACAACCGTGAGGGTTTGGCTGAGCGTACAGGGCTCGGGCTCAGCCGGATCGGGGGCGAGCCTCGCCGTGCCGCCATCGGCGCATCCAGTCACCATCGCCTCAGACCTCTCTTGGGAGGACGCAACGATCCTCTAGCGCTACCTTGAGCCGCTCAGGCATGGCGGGGTCCCGCGCGATCGTCATGGCCATCGGGGTTTCCTTTCGCGACGCGGTGGCCGGGCAGCAGCCCAAGGGTGAACGCTCAGCCGGGCTTCACGCGGACGACGCCGCCCAGCACCTGCGCCTGGCAGGCGAGGCGGTCGTTGCGACCGGCGAGGTTCTCCTTGAGCACGCGCAGCTCGAGCGCCGAGGGCTCGGTCAAGTTCTCCGCGCCTTCGACGATGCGGGTGAGGCAGGTGCCGCACTCCCCCTCCCGACAGCCATAGGTGATGCCCGAACCGATCTTCTCCGAGATCTCGATGATCCGAGTCCCGGCAGGCACATTCACCGTGACCGCGAGATCGTCGAAACTGAGTTTTCCCGTGGCCATCAGCCCTCTCCTTTCGTCTCAGCGAGCAAGCAGATCCGCGAGATCGATCTCGCGCGGCGCGACGCGGCCGGTCAGATGGGCGGCGAGCCGCCGGCCGAAGGCGCGACAGTCCTCCAGCTCCTCCGGGGTTGGCGTCAGCTTGATGCGCAAGCCCTCTTCCGGGACCCGCATCTTAAGGCCCTGCATCCGCCCCTCGACCATGCGCACGGCCTCGCCGGACCAGCCGTAGGAGCCGAAAGCAGCGCCAAGCTTGCCGGTCGTCTCGATGTCGACGAGGCCCGAGAGCAGGTCCCAGATCGTCCGCACCGCGTCGCCGTTGATCGTAGGCGTCCCGAAGGCCAGACCATCCGCCTCCTCGATCAGATCGACGAAAGGGCCGACATCACCATCCTGCAGATCGAAGAGCGATACGCGGACATCCGCATCCTCCGCCGCCCCCTCATAGACAGCGCCCGCCATCTCGGCCGTGGCGCCATAGGCGCTCACGTAGAAGATCAGCAGCGTCTTCTCGCTCCCGGTCTCTCGGGCGAGCCGGGGGGTGATGAGGCGGCGATAATGCGTGATGTACTCGCGCGGGCGAGTGCGTAGGACCGGCCCGTGGCCAGGCGCGATCATCGCGATGTCGAGGGGCTCGATCAGGTCGAGCGCGGCGGCCGCATGCCGTTTGAAGGGCCGCATGATGTGCTCGAAGTAATATTCGAAGGAGAAGCGAAAATCGCCGACGCGGTCGTTGAAGAGCCGCGCATCGCAGAAATGACAGCCCATCAGATCGCAGGTGAACAGAAGGCCGCGCTCTTCCAGGTAGGTGCACTGGGTATCGGGCCAGTGGACATAGGGCGTACTGAGGAAACGCAGCGTCAGATCGCCAAGCGAGACCGTAGCGCCAGTGCGCACCACCTCGATGGCATAGCGCTCGAAATCGTCCTTGAGGAGCGCGCGCAGCACCTGCAGACCCCGCTGCGAGACATAGACGGTGGCGTGGGGCGCCCGGGCCAGGAGCGCCGGTAGGGCACCGGCGTGATCGGGCTCCAAATGCTGCAGGACGATGGCGGTGATCTCGTCGTAGCGGGCGACGGCCTCAAGGCGAGCCAGAAACTCCTCGGCAAACGCCTGCTTGACCGTGTCGATGATCGCGACGCCGTCGCTGCCGCGCACTGCATAAGCGTTGTACGTCGTACCGTTCGCCGTCTTCAGGATGATGTCGAAGTTGCGTAGCGTCGGATCGAGGGCACCGATCCAGGTCACCCGGTCATCGACCGGCACCGGGCCACGCTCCGCCAGGGCAAGCTCCCGGTTATTCGTCCTATGGGCTGAGCGGGGCGCGTTCACGGCTGGGCCCTCCTGGCGATGGTCGTTGTCAGGTTTATCAGCAACGAACGTGCCAAGCGTCGGTACGGACCCGCGGCCGCATCTGTTGCGCCTCGAAACCCTCTTTCACAGCCGGGTCATCGGGAATTGGCGACTTTGCGCCACCAGACGCACCGGCTCATTGGCCGTGACGCTGTCCGACAATTTGTCGGCTTCGCAACATTCGGGCCAAGCGGGGCGACCCTAGGATCGGTGGTGGAAACGGGCCTCAGATGGCGTGAAACGGCGCCCCGCTGCCCCTCCCAACGGGCTCTCGCCCGACAGACCTGCTTGGCACGCTGGTTGCTGAACCCCCAGTGGCGGCCGCCCCTTCGCGGCCAGGCTGGAGAGACGCCCGATGCAAGAGTTTGCCATCATCCTGCTCGGCACCGCCCTCGTGAACAACGTGGTGCTGGTGAAGTTCCTGGGGCTCTGCCCCTTCATGGGTGTCTCGCGCAAGATCGACGCCGCGGTCGGCATGGGGCTGGCCACCACCTTCGTGCTCACCCTCGCCTCGGTGGCGAGCTGGGCGGTGGAGACGGCGATCCTGATCCCGCTCGATCTCGGCTTCCTGCGCATCCTCAGCTTCATCCTCGTGATCGCGGCGATCGTGCAGTTCACCGAGACGGTCATGCGCAAGGTGGCCCCGCGGCTCTACCGCGCGCTCGGGATCTATCTGCCACTGATCACCACGAACTGCGCGGTTCTGGGCGTTGCGCTCCTGAACATTCAGGAGGGCCATGGCTTCGCTGAGAGCCTGCTCTACGGCTTCGGCTCCGCCCTGGGCTTCACGCTGGTGCTCGCGATCTTCGCCGGCATGCGGGAGCGGCTGGAACAGCTCTCCCCACCCGCCGCCTTCGCGGGCGTGCCGCTTGCCTTCATCTCCGCTGGGCTCCTGTCGATGGCCTTCATGGGCTTCGCCGGGCTCGTGCCGGGTTGAGGAGGTCACCATGATCGAAGCCGCCCTTTCCATGGCCGCCCTCGGGCTCTCGCTCGGCTTGATGCTCGGCTTTGCCGCCCGCCGGTTTCACGTTGAAGCGCCGGCGATCCTGCAGGACATCGAAGAAGTGCTGCCAGGCACGAACTGCGGCCAATGCGGCTTCCCCGGCTGCCGGGGCGCGGCAGAGGCGCTCGCGGCCGGCGATGCGCCGGTCACCCTCTGCCCCCCGGGCGGGCGGCCGCTGGTCGTCACGCTGGCCGAAATCACGGGCGTCGAGGTGCCGCCTGCCGGCGGGGCCGGCGCCGTGGTCGAAGAGGCGCCGCTCATCGCCTTTATCTTCGAGGACCACTGCACCGGCTGCACCAAGTGCTTCAAGCGCTGCCCGACCGACGCGATTGTCGGTGCTGCCAAGCAGATCCACACGGTGATCTGGGACGCCTGCACGGGGTGCGATGCCTGCGTTCAGGTCTGCCCGACCGAAGCGATCATCCTGCGGCCCAAGCCGCGGACGCTGCGCAACTGGTACTGGGACAAGCCCGACGAGGCACTGGGGGCGGGAGAAGCCGCATGAACCTCTCCGCCCTCCTCTCTCGCCTCGATCCCGGCCGCGTCTTCGGCATCGGCGGCGGCGTGCATCCCAAGACCCGTAAGTCGTTGAGCGCGCGGGCCGCCATCGAACCCATGCCCCTGCCGCCGCTCCTGCGCGTGCCGCTGCAACAACACATCGGCGTCGAGGCCGAGGCCATCGTGCAGCGCGACGATCTGGTGCTGAAGGGGCAGCTGATCGGCAAAGCGCGCGGGCCTGTCTCGGCCAACATCCATGCGCCGACCTCGGGGCGTGTCATCGCCGTCGGCCATTTCGCAGCACCCCATCCCTCCGGCCTGCCGGTGCCGACGATCACGATCCGCCCCGATGGCGAGGACCGCTGGGGCCCGCGCCTGCCGCGCCTGCGCCCCGAGACGGCGGCACCGGATGCCATCGCCGCCCAGGTGGCGGCCGCAGGCATCGTCGGCATGGGCGGCGCGACCTTCCCCTCTGCGGTGAAGCTCAACCTGCGCGACCGCTATGCCCTCGAGACGCTGATCATCAATGCCGCAGAATGCGAGCCTTACCTCACCTGCGATGACCGGTTGATGCGCGAGCGCGCGGAGGAGATCGCCGATGGCGCGGCCATCATGGCCAAGGCGCTCGGCGTGAAGGACATCCTGATCGCCATCGAGACCAATAAGCCCGAGGCGATCACCGCGATGCGCCTGCATGACGTGGCGCTCGGCTACAAGATCCGCGTCAAAACGGTGCCGACGCTCTACCCGATGGGTTCGGAGAAGCATCTCGTGAAGGCACTCACGGGCCAGGAGACGCCGGCCCGGGCCCTGACGGCCGAACTAGGGATCGTCGTCCACAATGCCGCGACAGCGCATGCCGTGCATCTAGCCGTGCGCTATGGCGAGCCGCTGATCTCTCGCGTGGTCACGGTCTCGGGCCGGGGCGTGGCGCGCCAGGCCAATATCCAGGCGCTGATCGGCACGCCGGTCTCGGACCTCCTGGCCCATTGCGGCGGGCTCGTCGGCGAGCCAGAGCGCCTGCTTTTGGGCGGACCGATGATGGGCCAGCCGATCCAGAACCAGCGCGTTCCCGTCGTCAAAGGCACAAACGGGATCCTGGCACTGACCAAGGCGGAGGCCCGGACCGATGCGGTGATGCCCTGCATCCGCTGTGGATCCTGCGTTCATGTCTGCCCCTGCGGGCTCATGCCCTTCGAGATGAACGCGCGCATCCAGGCCGATGATCTGGAGGGCGCCTCGAAGACCGGGCTGATGGACTGCATCGCCTGCGGCTGCTGCTCCTTCAACTGCCCCTCCAACATCCCGCTGGTCCAGGCCTTCAACTTCGCCAAGGGCAGGCTCGCCGAGCGCAAGAGCCGCGAGCACCAGCAGCAGGAGACCAAGCGGCTCGCCGAGGCACGTCAGGCCCGCGAAGCCGCCGTCGCCGAGGCCAAACGCGCGGCCATGGCGAAGCGCAAGGCCGAGCAGGCCGCGAAGAAGAAAAAGGCTGACGAGGCGAAAGCCGCCAAAGCCGCTGCTGCGGCCGCCGCTAAAGCGCAGGAGGGTGCGTCATGAGCCTCGCCCTTTCGAGCGGCCCCCACACCCACTCCATGTTCACCGTCTCGCGCACGATGATCGCGGTGATGACGTGCCTGGCACCGGCAACGCTGATCGGCTTCCTGCATTTCGGCCTGCCGGCCCTCTTCCTCTTCGTCGTCACCATCGCATCGGCGCTGGCGTTCGAGGTCGCCTGCCTCGCGCTCGCGGGCCGTCCGATCATGCGTTTCGCGACCGACGGCTCGGCGGTGCTGACGGGCTGGATCGTCGCCATGACCCTGCCGCCCTGGGCGCCCTGGTGGATCGGTGTGCTCGGCGGGGGCATCGCCATCGTGCTTGGCAAGCACGTCTTCGGCGGGCTCGGCCAGAACCTCTTCAATCCCGCCATGGTCGCCCGCGCGATGCTGCTGGTGGCGCTGCCAGTGCAGATGACGGTCTGGGTCGCGCCCATGGACCCCAATAGCGGTCCCGGTTTCGTGGAAGCCCTCGCCATCACCTTCGGTTCGGGGCCCCAGATCGACGCGGTGAGCAGCGCCTCGCTTCTCGGCGAAGTGCAGAGCGGGCTCGACGCCGGCCAGCCGCTCTCGGCCCTGCTCGCGCCCGAGGCCCTTTCCCGTCAACTCTGGGGCGGCGTGCCGGGCAGCCTTGGCGAGACTAGCGCCATTGCGCTTCTGGCGGGCGGGCTTTGCCTTGTGCTCCTGCGCATCATCACCATCGTGGTACCGCTGGCGGTTCTCGGCTCGCTCTTCACCGTCTCGGCCATCGCCTGGACGATCGATCCCGAGAGCTACCTGCCCCCGCTCCTGCATGTCGCCTCCGGCTCAGCGATGCTCTGTGCCTTCTTCATCGCGACGGACTATGTGACCGCACCGCTGACAGGCCTTGGCAAAGCGCTCTATGGCACCGGCATCGGCGTCCTGATCTTCGTGATCCGCACCTGGGGGGCCTTTCCGGAGGGCGTGGCCTTCGCGGTCCTGCTGATGAACGCCTGCACGCCGCTGATCGACGCCTATGTCCGCCCGCGCATCTTCGGGCGCACCCGCGCCGGACAGCCCCTCGAGATCAGGGGCAAGGCATGAGCGACACACCCCAACCCGCCGCTGTCGGCCTCTTAGAGGCGCTGCGCCGCTCGCCCGCAGCCCACGGCCTCCTGCTCGCGCTCTTCGCGATGGTCAGCGCCCTTTCGCTCTCGCTGTCCGAGGAGATGACGCGCGATGCGATCGCGGCGCGGGCGGCCGAAGACCTCAACGCTGCGCTTGATCAGGTGATCCCGCGGACGATCCGAGACAACGACCCGAGCGCGGCGCAGCGCACCCTGGCGGATGAGGCCGAGGGGCCCGTGACGGTCTTCCTCGCCGCGCGCGAAAGCCGCGTCAGCGCCGTTGCCTTCGAGCTCACGGGTCAGGGCTATGCTGGCGCAATCCGGGTTCTGATGGCCGTCGCGCCCGACGGCCGCCTTCTCGGCGTGCGCGTGCTGGCCCATGCGGAAACGCCAGGTCTCGGCGACAAGATCGAGGTCGAGAAGGACGACTGGATCCTCGCCTTCGACGGCCGCGCGCTCGGCGATCCGGGGCCCGAAGGTTGGAAGGTGCAGCGCGACGGTGGGATCTTCGACCAGTTCTCCGGCGCCACGATCACACCGCGCGCCGTTGTCGCCACCGTCCACCGGGGGCTGACCTTCTTTGACCGTCACCGCACCGCCCTTCTCGCCCCCCTACCCAGCCGAGAGCGTAACCCAGAGGAGCAGAGCTGATGGCCACGGATTATCGCCAAATCGCCCGCGCCGGGCTCTGGGAGAACAACGTCGTCTTCGGTCAGCTGCTGGCCCTCTGCCCGCTCCTGGCCGTCACCGGCACGGCCACCAACGGGCTTGGCATGGGTCTGGCCTCAACGGCCGTGATGGTCGCCTCCGGGCTCACCGTGTCGCTCTTGCGCCCCGCGATTACGGCCGAGATCCGGATCCCGGTCTTCGTGCTGATCATCGCAACACAGGTTACCGTGCTCGACATGGTGCTGAATGCCTGGGCGCACGACCTGCACAAGACCCTTGGTCTCTTCATCCCCCTGATCGTCACCAATTGTGCGATCCTCGGCCGGGCCGAGGCCTTCGCCTCGCGCGAAAACCCGCTCGCCAGTACCTTCGATGGGCTGATGATGGGGCTCGGCTTCACGCTTGCGCTGGTCGCGCTGGGGGCGGCGCGCGAGGTTCTGGGC
>JBCCLX010000096.1:0-12060 GCA_039026635.1 Pseudomonadota bacterium | reverse complement strand
GGCCGCGCGGTTCCACAGCCCCTCGATGAACGCCGCGCCGCGCCCACGCGCCAGAAGCGGCCGTGCGCCGAAGCCCGGGTTGCGGACCCCCGCCGCCTCCAACCGGGTCGCATCCCCATCGTCGCCGGAAAGATAGACCACCTCGCGCCCGGCTTCGGCCAAAAGCTCAGCTTCCAGAAGGGCCAGCGCCGTCGCGCCACCGCGCGCGACGCTGAAGTCGTTGACGATGACGATCCGTGCCGTGCTCATGCCGCGCAGCCCTTGGCTGCACCCGGATCCAAGGCCGGCAGGCCGAGGCAGCGGAGCGTCGCCGCCATATCCGCCAGTGCCCGTGCCGCCATGGCCGCTCGCTCCGCCTCCGCGATGGGATGGTCCAGCACCCCGCCCAAGGCGCCAGCCACCGCGCCTGCGTCAACGCGCGGATCGGAGAGTGTGAAGCTCTCGCGCCCGACTTCCCGGTGAAAGCTGGCCACCTTCGCGTCCCAGCCGAGCGCGACGGCCGGGATCCCATAGGCGTAGGCGGCGATGATTGCATGCAGCCGATGCGCGACGAGGGCGCGGCAGCTGGCGACCGTATGGGCCAGCGCATGGGGTGTCAGCGGGCGGGGCGCAACCTCGATATGCCCTGTCTCGACAAAGTGGGCCAAGGCCGGATGCGTACCGACCCGGTCGACGGCGCGCGCATCCTCCTCCGCGCCGTTGCAGAAGAGGAGGACCCGATGCCCGGCTTCGGCGAGCCTCTCGGCAAGCGCGACTTGGAACGCAAGCCCGCCGCCCGCCACGCCCGCCTCGGCATGGTAGGAAAGAAGCGTCGGATCGGCGATGCCGAGGCCGATGGGCGCGTCGGTGCTGCGCGGGGGGGCAGGAATGGCCTCAGCCGCTAGGAGGCCGGGGTCGAGAGCCAGGATTGCGGTCGGCCCAAAGCCTGCCTGGTCCTGCCAGTGTTTGATCGAGCCCGCATCCCGTAGCCCGACGGCGCGCAGGGGCGCCTCATCAAGCCGGCCGAAGAGTGCGCGTCCCTCTGCGCTCCACCCCCCCGTGACCCCAGCGGCATGGATGGCGACGGGCAGGCGGTGTGTCGCCAGCAGCGCTGCCAAGCCACCGAGCTTGAGAGGAAAATTGAGATCCGAATCGGCAAAGAGCTGTCCGCCGCCGATGATCACGGCATCCGCCTCATCGATCATCGCCTGCCAGTCGGAGCGCTGGGCATGGAGCTGCCGCCCGAGGATCGCCCGCACCATGGCCCGCCGTGCAGGCCCCGGCATCATGCTGAGCAGATGAAGCGCCCCGGTGCGACCCAGGAGCCCACTGCGCCTGTCCTCACTCGCAAAACCCCTGCGCCCGGCGAAATCGAGCGACACCATCTCCGCCCCTGGCAGGAGCCGGCCCACAGCATAGGCCATGCAGCTGGCGATCAGCCCATCGCCCACATTGGGGCTGTAGGCGACACCGCATTGAAGGATCCGCATGCGCGCTGCCCTCTCGTTGCCGGTTTGATCTCGAAACCAAAGCAACCATCGCGCGAGCACAGGCATTACGCAGCTGCAGCAATACTCCGTGCAGTTGGGCTTGAAGGCAAGCCCTTCTGTGCCTTTCTGAGACAGCATTCGCCGGAGAACGGTGCTGCAGCGGAGAGTGCGATGGACCTCGGCGTCGCTACCCACTTCTCGCAAGGCTGGGACATCGGGCTGGCAGCGGAGATCACGGCGCTCGGCGCAGATCACGCGCGGGACTCCGTCCGTTGGGAGGTGGGCGAGACCGGCGACGGGCTCTATCGCTTCGAAGGGCCGCGGCGTGATTTCCCGGAGACGCTTGCCGCTGAGGACATTGATACGCGCCTCGTCTTTCTGGCTCGGCACCCAGCCTATGAGGGTGGGGCGACTGTTCAGAGCCCGGCGGCGATCGAGGCCTTTGGTGATTACATCCTGGCTGCCCTCGCGCAGTTTCCCGATGTGGCGACCGTTGAGATCGGGAACGAGTTCAATGCGTCCAACTTCGTCTGGGGTCCGTTGAAGGCCGCGGGCTATGAAGCGCGGGCGGAGGCCCATGCGGAGATCGTCGCCGGGGTTCGCCAGCGGCTCGACCGCGCGGGTGCCGAAGTCACGCTCCTCGGTGGTGCCGCGCATTCTATACCGGTCGACTACCTTGCGGCGGCGGCTGAGGCGGGGCTGCTCGATACAGTCGATGCGGTCGCGCTCCACCCCTACACCTCGCCGCCCGAGCATTTGGGTGAGCATCTCGACCTTCTGCGCGCGCGCCTGGGCGCCCCCTCCCTGCGCATCCATGCGACGGAGTTCGGTAGGGAGGGCGGGACGCCGACAGAGGCTGCCGATCACCTGGTGAAGATGAGCGCGGCGCTGGCTGCCGCTGGGGTCGAAAGCGCCACCTGGTATGCGCTCGCCGAGCAGAAGTGGTTTCCGAACATGGAGCTCTTGGGGGCCGATGGTGCGACGCGCCCCGCCGGGAGGGCCTTCGCGCTGATGCAGCACGAGGTATTGTCCGCTGGTCAGGCCTGGGATCTGGCGCTCGATCCGCTGACGCAGGCCATTGCCTTCGGCGACGGCGCGCTCGTGATCTGGGGTAGCCCGCGCGGCGTCAAGTTGCCCGGTGCGCGCTGGCTCGATGCGCGTGGCGAGCCAGTTGCTGCTCCGGTCCTTCATCCCGCCCGCCCACTCATCGCCCTCGCCGACGGGTCGCCTCTGGATCTCACCGACCTGACGCTCGAACCCAGCCCAGTGCTGGCGGATAGCTTCTTCGAGTTCGCGCTCGAGGAGGGGCGCTGGCAGCACAGTACCCTGGTCGATGGCAAGCCTCGGGCGCTCGAGCCGCTTGGCGGGGGCAAGCCGGGTGCGCCCTGGCGACCCTATCTGGGTCTCGACTGGCTCCGCCCGCTGCAGGTGACCGAATGGACCGTCGTGCCCGCGAATTTCTCACCTGGCAGCCGCGAGAAAGCCCACCCGATCACCGAAACGATCTCAATCGAGGAGACCGGCGGTCCGATCCGCGTCTGTGGCTTTGTCGATGTCCCTGAGAGGAGCGCGGATGGGATCACGCTGAGCATCGCAGGCACCGCAGGGTCCATCCTCGACCGCGCTCTTGCCCCCGGTGAGCGCCTGCAGCTCGATCTCCCGTTGGCAGAGGCCCAGCGCCTCGCCTTCACCGTCGATCCAGGCGACACAGCGTCGGGCGACCGTATCAGGCGGCGCTATGTCATCGTCGAGGGGACGACCTGCCCTCCCGTTCGAGACCGGCTCTGACTGCCTCGCTTCGGCCCTGCAACAGCATTCTGTTGCGCCGCAGCAGAAAATCACGCTAGAGTTGTAAGGAAGTTGTCGGATCTGCCGGACGCTCTACCCTCTGCGCCACGACGGTCCCCCGTGTCCTAGCGTCTCAAGCTGCGATTTGCGTCGTCCCCAAGCCCGCCGGGATTGAGACGATGAACAGGCAGACGACGCACGCCCACTGGCGCGGCGGCGGCAACCCTGCCGCTCTGCCCGAGGGTTATCGCGGGGAGCCCGATGAGATCGGCCTCGTCGAGCTGCTAACGGCGCTGCTCCGATACAAATGGTGGATCGCTGCGGCCACGGTTCTCGGTGCAGCGCTCGCTGTCATCATCGTCACACTCATCCCGCCCGTCTACACCGCCTCAAGCCAGGTGATGCTCGACACCCGGGAGCGGCGGGTGACGACAGCGGCCGAGGTGGTCTCGGGTCTCACGCTCAGCGACCCGGTGATCGAGACGGAAGTCCAAGTCATCCGGTCAAACCTGTTGATGGACCGGGTGGTGCGCCGCCTGGGACCGGACCGCCTCGTCGAGTACGACACCAGTATCCCGAGCCCTGGACTGATCGGCCGGCTCCTCGGCGCCGATCCACCGGCGCGTCCCGCATTGCCCGAACAGGAGCGTATCGGCGCCATCGTGGGTGGTCTTCTGCGCAACCTCGATGTTTGGCAGCAGGGCAGCTCCTACGTCCTCAACATCGCCGTCCGGTCGCAGGACCCGGCGCTTGCCGCGACGCTCGCCGATGCCATCGCGCGCACTTACATCGCCGCGCAGCTCGATCTGCGGACCGAGGGCACGCGGCGTGCGACCGAATGGTTGGCGGAACGCGTGCAGGCTCTGAAGTCGCAGGTCGCCGCCAGCCAACGGGCGGTCGAGCGTTTTCGTATCGAGCGCGCTTTGCCGGCCACGGGTGTGGGCCCGCTAGCCGCGCCCCGCGAACTCGATGCCATCTCCGCCGAGATCGCCGCGGCACGTGCGGATTTCCAGGCTGCCAAGGCGCGCCATGAGCGAATCGTGACGGCGCGGCGGGAAGGTGGGCTCGATGCCGTGGCGGATCTTCTTGGCTCGCCCCTCGTCGAGCGCTTGCGTCTGGAACGGGCAGTGCTCGCGCAGAAGGATGCCGAGCTTGCCAGCCGCTATGGCGCTCGCCATCCCGAACGCCTGCAGGCCAGAGCCGAGATGGCGCGCGTGGATACGGCCATCCTCGCGGAGGCGGACCGGATCCTGGCCCGGCTCGATAGCGATGTCGCCGTCGCGACGGATCGCGAGCGGGCCCTCGTGGCACTGGCGCAGGATCTTGAGACGCGCATTGCCGAGATGTCGGAGGCCGAGATCGCGTTGCGCCAGCTCGAACTCGAGGCCGCGGCCAACGAAGGCGTCTACCAGAACCTCCTCGCTCGGCTCAAAGAGACGCGCACGCAGGAGGCACTGGCCGAACCCGATGCCGCGCTGATCACCCGCGCCGTGCAGCCAAAAGTGCCCACGCATCCGCGCAAGAAGCTGATCGTCGCGCTCGGAGGCGTGCTCGGGCTCATCCTCTCCGCGGGCGCCTTTCTCGGGCGCGAGCTGACGCTGCAGGGTTTCCGCAATGCCGCACAGCTTGAGGCGGAGACCGGGCTGCCGATGCTCGCCGCGCTCGAGCGCCCGCCGAGCCCGGCGCCTGCTCGCCTCTGCCGCCATCTGACCAAGGAGCCGCATTCCGTCTATGCGGAGAGCATTCGCCTGCTCCGGCTGACCCTCGAGCCCGGTCCGGGGGCGCATCGGGCGGCGAGCGTTGTGATCACCTCGACGACGGCGCGGGAGGGGCGCAGCACGACCGCCCTCGCCCTCGCCACCGCCTGCAGGCGCTCTGGGCGACGCACGCTGCTCGTCGATGCGGACTTCTACGGTGCGAGCCCCTGGCGCGCCTATGCCGAGCCGCTCGGCTATGATCTGAGCGCGGCGCTTCATGGCGAGGTGCCGCCCGAAGCCGCGATCACGACCGTGGAGGCGCTCGAGCTCGACGTCCTGGCCGCCGCCGGCCCGGCTTTCTCGCTCGCCGATGCCATCGGGCTCGATCAGGTGCGTGCCTTCGTCGATCACCTCAGTCGCGCCTATGACGCGATCATCATCGATGGCCCGGCGTTGGATCGGGCGGCCGACCTGCATCTTCTGGCCGAAGCCGCGGATACACTCGCCTATCTCGTCCGCTGCAGGGCGACGCCGGTGGAGGATGTCCAGCGCGGGCTCGGCGTGCTGTCGGATCTCGGTCGCACGCCGCGGGGGCTGGTGTTCACCGATGTGGCCGTGAGCCGGCCGCCGAAGAGCGGTGGGATGTTGGCCAAGGCCGCCCCGCGCACGCGCCGTCGCACGCCGCTCGTCCGCAAGGAGCCGGCATGAGACGCGCGCTCTGCCTTCTGGCCGCTTACGGCGCCCTCCTCGTATGGCCCGCTGCGGCTGAGCCCTATCGGCTGACCGTTGGCGATCGCATCTCGGTCGCCGTCTTCGGGGAGGCGGAGCGCTGGGAGGGAACGGTCGATCTTGACGGGCGCGTGCGTCTGCCAGGCTTTGGCAGCCACGCCCTCTCGCAGCTCACGCTCGATGAGGCGGAGGAGAGGCTCGGGGCGGCCATGCGCGCGCGGGAGTTCTTCGCCGATCCGCAGATCTCCATCGCCATCGAGGCGTATGCTCCCGTCGTCGTCGGCGGCGATGTGCGCAGCCCCGGGGTCTTTCCCTTCTCTCCAGGCCTCACTGTGGGCACCGCAGCGGGGCTCGCTGGCGGTCTCTCTGGGGCGGCGATCGATGCGGAGGACCGCGCGCTCGCGCGTATCGGCACAAGGGGCCAACTGCTCGAGGCCGAACAAGAGCTCCTGAGCCGCGCCGTCGAGCTTGCCCGCCTTCGCGCGCAACTTGGGGACCGGCCCAGCTTCGATACCATCGATCTCCGCCTGCCGCCGGGGCTTGAGGCGCTGCGGGGGAGCGGCTTTCACGACTCCTTGGTGGCGGCACAGATGGGCCTGATGGCGGCCGAAGATGCGGCCTCACGAGCGCGTCTGAACCGCCTCGACGACACGCGCGAGGAGATCGCCCGCCAGATCGAGACCCTGGAGAATCGGCTCGCCGTGCAACAAGAGGTCGTCACGCTTCAACAGGAAGAACTCGCGGCCGCTCGACAGCTCAACGAACGCGGCCTCCGCACGCGCGGGGCTATGGCGCGTTTCGAAAGCCTGGAGGCCGCCGCGCGCGAGGATGTGCTGGAGGTTGAGACGCTCCTCGTACTCGCCCGGATCCGCCGCCTGGAAAACGCCGAGGCGCTGACCCGTCACAAGCTTGACCGGCGCGCTGAGATCCAGACCCGCATCGCCGCGGTGAGCGCCCAGCATCAGGCGCTGATCACCCGGCGTGGCGCCCTGATTGAGCGGCTTCTGCTCCTCGATCAAGGCGCCGCAGCCGAGATCCTGGGTGAGGACGCCCTGGAAATCCGCTACCAGGTCTCTCGGGCCGGCGGTGGCGCGGCGACGGTGACCCGTGACGAAACCGCCCCCCTCCGCCCTGGCGATCAGGTCACCGTCGAGGTCATCGTGCCCAACGGGCTGCTGACCCGTGTGCGCGCTCGGAGCCCGGGGCAATGACGGTCCTGCCCATCGCGCTCTTCTGGATGCTTGCCGCCTGGGCGATGGCCAGCCGCGGGCCGGCGCTTCTCTACCTCTTTTTCGCGGTTCTGCCCTTCGGCTCGCTCACTGCCGTGCCGCCTGCGCTCACCGGGGGGCTCAGCATTCTGCCGGGGCCCATTCTGGGGCTGCTGCTCGCTCTGCGTTATCTGGGCGATCCGGCGGGTTTGCGCTTCGTGCTCTCCATCGGGCTCTCGCACCGCAGGCTGCTGCTGCTGACCGCCTTCTTGATCGTCGGGCTCGTCACCACGCTCTTCATGCCCCGGATCTTTGCCGGGCAGATCGCCGTGATCCCGGTGCGCGAAGTCCTCTACGGCGCGCAGCCGCTGGTGCCGACCAGCCAAAACATTTCCCAATTCGCCTACCTCACGCTCTCGGTGCTGATGGTCTTTACCTTCGCACGACTGGGACGGGACCCGGCGCTGCGTCAGCACATGCTCGGCGCCATGATGCTGGGTGCTGCCATCGCGGTCGCCACCGGGCTTCTCGATCTGGCGAGCCATTTCGTGCCGATCGCGCCGTTGCTCGACCTCTTTCGCACGGCCACTTACTCGATCCTCGCCAATGTGGAGGTGCTCAATCAGCGCCGGGTCATTGGCCTGATGCCCGAGGCGTCGAGCTATGGCGGCCTCACCATCGGCTTTCTCACCGCGCTCTACTTCCTCGCCCCCGCCATCGAGAACCGCAGGCTCCGGCGCTGGACAGGGCCCCTGGTCGGTGCGCTCGTGGTGATGGCCTATCTCTCCACGTCGTCTGCCGCCTATGTGGGCCTTGCTGTCTTCCTCGGGCTTGTCGCGCTGCACTGGGCAGGCCGTCGCCTCGCACCGAGGGACCGCGCGCCCCGCCGATTGCTCGGCCTGGAGCTCGGCCTCGGGCTTGGCGGGGCCGCCGCCCTCATCCTCGTGATCCTGGCAGCACCCGGCCTGCTCGACCCCTTCGTCAGGCTTGTCGAGCGCATGGTCTTTGAGAAGGCCGCTTCCGACAGCTTCGAGGAGCGCACCTATTGGACCGCTGTCTCCTGGCAGGCCCTGCTGGAGAGCGGCGGCCTCGGGCTCGGGGTCGGCTCGACTCGCGCCTCGAGCGCCCCGGTCGCCGTCCTCGCGGCCACTGGCTTTCTCGGCGGGCTCTTCTTCTACGCCTTCGTGTTGCAGAGCCTTACGCGCCGCGCGCTGCCCGACCCCGGGGCCGCGGCCTTCTTGTCGGGCATCCGCTGGTCCTACCCGGCACCCTTCGTGATCGGCGCCCTCGCTGGCACGAGCGCGAACTTTGGCGCCTTCGATGCGATGCGCTTCGGTCTCGCCTTCGCCGTTTCCACAGCCGCCCTCAGCCATGCTGCCCGACGCCCTGTGCCGGTTCGCGCGTGGAGACCCGCATGAGCCTCGCCCGCCGCACCGCCCGCGCCGCTGGCTGGACGCTCGGCGCCCGCCTCGCGGCCCGTATTCTCGACATCCTCGTGCTGCTGGTCCTCGCCCGTGTGCTCGGACCGGAGGACTTCGGCCTCGTCGCGCTCGCCATCGGTGTGGTTCAGCTCACCGAGGCGATCCTCGACATGCCCGTGGCCGATCTGATCGCGCGGGAGCGCGCGGTCTCGCGCCGGCTTCTCGACACCTGCTTCACCATCGGGCTCCTGCGCGGCCTGCTGCTTGGCGGGCTTCTCGCCGCCGCAGCCCTGCCGCTCGCAGGCTTCTATGGCGAAGCGGCGCTTGGGCCGCTTATCCTCGCCATCGCGCTCGCACCCCTTTGCCGCGGGCTCCTTAATCCCCGCCTCGTCCTCCTCGCCCGCCGGCTCGACTATCGGCTCGAGGTCTCGATCGAGGTGGCGAGTAAGGCAGTGGCCTGCATGGCGGCGCTCAGCTTCGGGCTTTTCACCGGGAGCTATTGGGCCCTCGCGCTCGTGACGATCCTTGCGCCGATGCTGGCCGCGATTGCCTCCTACGCGGCGCTGCCCTTTCGCCCGCGGCTCAGCCTCACCCACTGGCGACGGATGCGCCATGCGGTCGGCTGGAACTTCGCACGCCAGGTTGCTGGTGCCTTCAACTGGCAGGTGGGGCGCCTGATGGCTGGGCGCCTCGTGCCCCTCGGCCCGCTCGGCCATCTTTCGATCGCAGAACAGATCGCGGCGCTGCCCCGGCAGGTCGTCGTCGTGCCCCTCCTACGCCCGCTGGTGGCCGGTCTCGCCGCGGCGCGCAGCGACGCCCGTGAGACAGCCCTCGGTCTCGCGGCAAGCCGTGCGGTCCTCGTCGTCGCCGGCCCGCTGCTTCTGGCCGCGGCGGTGCTCGCACCCGTGGTGATCGAGCCGCTGCTTGGGGCCGATTGGAAGCCTGTCGCGCCCGTCCTGACGCTCCTTTGCCTCGCTCAACTCCTCGCGCTTGCCGCCGCCCCTCTGCCGGCGGTCGCCATCAAGGCCGATCGGGTCGATCTGCTTGCGGGTCTCGAGATCGCGGTCCTCGCGCTGCGCCTGCCCCTCCTGTGGCTTGGCCTCACGAGCTTCGGGATCATCGGCGCGGCTTATGCCTCGCTGACCGTCTCTTGGCTGACCTTCGCGCTCTCGGTGCTGCTCTTCGCCCGGCTCCTCGGCACCCGGGTGACGGCCGTTTTGCGTAGTCTCCTCGCCCCAGCGCTGGGCCTTGCTGCGATGGCCCTGCCGTTGATCGCTGGGGTCGCGCAGCTCCCAGTGGGGCTGACCCTTTTCGAGCTTGTGGCGGCTGTAACGCTGCTCACTGTTGGCGCCGGTGCGCTGCACCTGATCGTCCTCGCAATCGCCTGGCGGCTCGAGGGGCGTCCGCCCGGCCTCGAAAGCCTCGTCGCCGATCTCTGTGCGCGCATCCTGCGGCCCCGTCCCGCCCGTCGGGAGGGAAGCGTATGATCGCCTCAGAGGAAGTCGATGCGCGCCTGCAACGCCGGCGGTGCCAGCGCCAGCACGGCGCGGAGCTTGCCATAAGCGTTATCAGTGACGAGGACGCGCTTGCCGAGATGCGCGGCCAGGATTGCGATATGCAGCCGGCTCGTCTCGATCGTCTCGAAGGGTGCCATGAAGCGGCAGAGCGCTTCGACGGCCATCAGCGCCCCAGCCCGGTCCGTCCGGCGCGGTCGGAACACTTCAGAGAGATCGATGTTGCCCGCCGGCAGAGCATGTCCCGTCGTCTCCGCATCCGTGCGCAGTGCCGACAATCGACCGCCCGCCCGGCGGAGCGCCCGCGCCTGCCAGAAGACGCGCGCCGATTTGGCGAGGTAGCGCCAGGGATAGACCCCGCTCGCCGAGAGCCCGCTCAGCGCCTGTGGCAGGGCCTTGCGGAGCGCTGCGTCATGCCGTGGCTTCGTCCAGGCGAAAGCCATGTCGGGGCAGAGGGCCAGTTCCGCGGCCCCCAGATGCGCCTGGCAATGGGCATAGCTCTCCAGATCCCGCACCACGACGAGGCAGCCCGCCGGCAGCCGTGCCAACAGCGCCTCGTTGCCGCGCACTGTGGTGGGCAAGAGGACGATCCGCGCCAGCCGGCCGATCCCGGCCTCGAGGAACCGCGCCACATGGTCGTAGTAAGGCACGAAGTTCCCGCCCCCCGCGAGAACCACGGAAGCGCCCTCCGGCAGCGGGGCTTCGAGCGCATGCTCGGCAAAGCGCAGCCCATGCGCCTCCAAGACTTGATGCGTGCCCCCGGCGATCAGCGCATCCCCCGCGTTGCCCGGGAAATCGACGAAGCGCGTGTCCGCTGGCAACGCGGCGAGCCGCGCGGCCAGGGTTGCGAAATCCCAGTGCTGAGGCGCCGCGGCGGGCATTGCTGCAACTGCCCTGTCTCCGTGCATCGACTGACCCTCCTGCTGGGTTTCGAACAAATTCTGAGGGCGATTCTAGCATGTTGCCGAATAAATTCAAATACAGAATACTCTATTACTAATAATTGCCAGAAATTTTTCAATGGAGTAGAGAGTTTTGCACAATAAAACACCTCTCATATCGGTCGTTATGCCGATCTATAACGGTGAGATTTTTCTGGACGCTGCCATCAGGTCCGTGCGGGAGCAGACTCTGCCGGATTTCGAGCTGATCGCCGTTGATGACGGAAGCAGCGATGAGACGCCGGCCATTCTCGCCCGCCATGCTGCCGAGGATGCCCGCATCCGTGTCCACAGTCAGGCGAACACGGGGATTGTCGGCGCACTCAACGCGGGGCTCGCGCGGGCTCGGGGACGGTACATCGCGCGTATGGATGCCGATGATCTTTGCCTGCCCGACCGTTTCGCGCGCCAGGCCGCCTATCTCGAGAGAACCCCGGAGGCGGTGCTTGTGGGGGGGCTGGCTGAGACCATGGATGCCGAGGGTCGGCCCATTGCAGTGGTCTCCGGCGGGCCGCATCGAGCGACTGACCTGACGCGTTTTCCACCCCGGGTCGCCGTCTCGCTCCACCCGCTGATCATGGTGCGCCGCACGGCCTACGAGGCCCTTGGCGGCTATCGAGCCGGCTTTGCACATGCGGAGGACTATGACCTCTATCTCCGCCTTGCGCGCCTCGGGCGGCTCGACAACCCTGCTGAGGTGATGCTGCGCTATCGCAAGCACGATGGCGCGATCTCTCAGCGCCATATTGCGCGCCAGGAGCGGTCGGCTGCTCTGGCGGAGATCGATGCGATGGCGGTGGCGCGCGGGCTGCCTGGCGCAAGGGAGCCCGAGGCTCTGGGCATCGCGCCCGAGACCTTTGAGGCCTATGTGCGCTACCGCATCTGGCGCCGGCTGCAGGACTATTATCCGGCAGAGGCCGCTCGGGCGCGGCGGGGGGTCCTGGGGGACATCCTGCGCCCTGTCCGCCTGGCCGATGCGGTGCACGCGCGGCTTCGCCTTCGCATGGCGGGGGGTCTCGTCAAGGGCGCTCTCCGCCGCCTGGCCCATCAAGCGCCATGAGCGCGCCCGGCCGACCGACGGCTGGCGACCGGCTCTGGCATCTCGACTGGATCCGCGCCGGGGCGATGCTGCTCGGCATCCCCTACCATGCGGGCCTGATCTACACGCCGGGCTTTGACTGGTTCGTTGCCTCGCCGCAGGGCAATGAGGCGATCGCGGCGGTCACCGGGCTTCTCGGCAGCATGCGCATGGGCCTCTTCTTCTGGGTCGCGGGTCTGCTCACGGCCATCGTC
>JBCCLX010000095.1:0-12122 GCA_039026635.1 Pseudomonadota bacterium | reverse complement strand
TAGCCCTGCCGCGAGGCATTGGCCTCCGCATCGCTCTTCTTCACATAGCCCTCGGTCGAGGCGCCCACGATCTTCCCGTTCTGGGCGATGCGGCGCCACCGAAACTCCCCGCGCTTGTCCTTGTAGAACTCCCAACGATCCGTCGGGACAGCACCGCGGTTCATATTGGCTTCACAGTCAGACTTGCTGGCATAGCCCTCACAGGCCGCGCCCACGATCTGGCCGTTGGTGGCTTTTCGCCGCCAACGCCAGGCGCCACTCTTGTCCTGATAGACGTCGAAACTGTCCTTTTCTCCGGCCATGACGGTGCTCCCCATCAGTTCTCGTTTTCACGGGCCGTAGCAGAAACGGCGAGGCCTCTCCATCGTGGCTGACGCTGCGACAGCGCGGGAAGGCGCCAAGCCGGTCTGTGGGTTGCTTGAAGAAGGTCGGTCAGAGCCCTGATTTCCCGGCGCCCCCGCCGGCCCGGTGGAAACAGGCAGCGTGCGATGTTTGCAACAGCGACCTATTCCTGCAGCGCCATTGCGCGAGCGCATCCCCTGGGTCTCGCACGGGCACTCGCCAAACAACGGCTCCGTCCCGGCGCTCCCTCGGCGTTGGTCCTCGGGTCACCTTGCAAGTCGCTTTCGACAACACTTATCTCCGCTCCGCCCCCACCCAGGCTCTGTCAGGAGATGTCATGATCCGCCGCGCTGTTCTCGCCGCTTTCCTCGCCACGACCGCCAGCGCTCTCGGCGCCCCCGCCATCGCCGGCGAGACGGTCGTCAGCGCCGGCGCGTTGACGATCCGCCACGCCTGGACCCGCCCGGCGATCCCGAACCGCCCGATGGCCGGCTACTTCGAAGTCACCAACGCAGGCGAAACGGCGGAGCGGCTCTTGCGGGCAGAAAGCGCCGGTTTCAGCCGCCTGGAGCTGCACACGACCGAGGAGCAGGACGGCGTGATGACGATGCGGGAGTTGGACGAGATCGCCATCGGTGCTGGTGAGACGGTCTCCCTCGCGCCGGGGGGGCTGCATGTGATGTTGTTCGATCCCGACACGCTGCCAGGCGAGGGCGATACGGTTTCGATAGAGCTGATCTTCGAGACCGCCGGCACCGTCAGCCTCGACCTCGCCGTGCGCCGACGCCCGCCGGAGGGCGCCGAGGCAGGAGAAGCCCATGGTGGGCATGAACATAGTGGGCACAGTGGCCACGATCACAGCGGGCAAGACCACAGCGGCCATGCCGATCACAGTGAACACAACGACCATTCTGGACATGCCACCACCAACTGATGGACTCGCCCTTCTCCTACTGAAAAAGCGGGTTGATTGGCGTTGCGAAGGCTGCCATTCCCGACCGCGCCAGTCGGGATTCTCTCCGACTGGCCGAATCAGAAAAGTAGGAGATGCCTGTGACGACCACCGTCCGTAGCCGCCTGCCCCGCCTCGTCCCTGCGCTTGCATCCTTCGCCATGCTCGCCGGCCTTGCCGCACCGGTCGCTGCCGAAGGCGTCGTCAACCTCTATAGCTCGCGTCACTACGACACCGACGAGCGCCTCTATGCCGACTTCACTGCCGCCACGGGCATCGAAGTGAACCGGATCGAAGGCAAGGCTGACGAGCTGATCGCTCGCATCGAGGCCGAGGGCGCCAACAGCCCCGCCGACATTCTGCTGACCGTCGATGCCGGCCGTATCTGGCGCGCCGACGAGAAGGGCCTGCTGGCGCCAGTTGACAGCGAGATCCTGTCGAGCCGGATCCCGGAGTATCTGAGCCATCCCGATGGCCACTGGTTCGCCTTTAGCCAGCGCGCGCGTATCATTTTCTACGATAAGGACGAGGTGCCGAACCCGCCGCTGACTTATGCTGACCTCGCCAGCCCGGCCTATGAGGGTCTGGTCTGCACCCGCTCGGGCAGCAACATCTACATGCTCTCGCTGATGGCTGCGATGATCGAGCACATCGGTGAGGAAGAGGCCGAGGCCTGGGCCACTGGCATGTGGAAGAACCGCGCCCGCGACCCGCAGGGCGGTGACACCGATCAGCTCCGCGCGATCATCTCGGGTGAATGCGACATCGTCGTCTCGAACACCTACTACTTCGCCCGCGCCATCGCGAAAGATGTGGATGGGGTGACCGAGGGCATGGACCAGATCGGCTGGGTCTTCCCGGATCAGGCCGGCAACGGTGCGCATGTCAACGTCTCGGTCGGTGCCGTGACCGCGAACGCGCCGAACCGCGATAACGCCATCAAGTTCCTGGAGTATCTCGCCAGCGAGAGCGCGCAGGAGTACTTCTCGAACGGCAACAACGAGTATCCGGCCGTCCCGGGCGTCGCCCTGGCCCCGCCGGTCGCCAAGCTCGGCCTCTTCCGCGCCGACGATCTGCCGCTTTCGGTTCTCGGCGAGAACCAGACCGCCGCGCAGGCGCTCTACGACAAGATCGGCTACGAGTGAGCCACGGCTTCCCGCGCTGTGCGGGACGCTTCCCAATTTTCTGGACGCCGGGGCCCTCGAGGCCTCGGCGTTTTTTCATACTGATTAATGCGCCGACTTCGCTGCGCCGCATTATAGTCACAGTCCTCGCCGAGAAGACGCTCGGGTCTATATTCGCAAGCCGAGACTGGCGCCGGCCAAATAGGCTCTCGCGCTAGAGATACGGGAGAGACGCGCATGGGTCTCGAGCTTCTTTTTGCTCAAGTGGCATCGGTCGAAGCGGCCGCCGAGACGGTAAGCGGAGTGGCGGCAGAAACAGTGGCGGAGACGGCAGGGTTCGACGGCGCCGTCACGCTGCTTGGTCAAGGCGGCCCCGTTCTTTGGCTCATTTTCGTGACTTCGATCTTCACGCTGGCCGTGATCCTCTACAAGCTCGCGTGCCTCTACGAGATGCGCGCCTGGGAGAGCAAAACCGCTGAGAAGGCCGTGGAGGCCTGGTCCGGCGGCGATACCCTGGCCGCCAAATCCCATGTCGCTCAATCCCGGGGCCTGCGCGCGAAGCTCGTTAATGCCGCCATGGAGGCCGCCCGCGCCTTTCCTCATGACGAACAACGCGCGCGGGAGGAGACCGCCCGGGTGGCCAAGAACCTCATGGCGGAGGCCACGGCCAATCTGCGCGCGCTCGACGTCGTCGCCACGCTGGCGCCGCTACTCGGCCTGCTCGGCACGGTGCTTGGCATGATCGCGGCCTTCCAGGCGCTGCAGGCCTCCGGCGCCCAGGCCGATCCTGCAACGCTCGCCGGCGGCATTTGGGAAGCGCTTCTGACGACCGCTGCCGGCATGGCCGTCGCGATCCCGGCCGCTGCCGCGCTCAGCTTCTTCGAGGGCACGGCCGAACAGATCCGCCTCGATTTCGAGGACCTCGCGAGCCGCGTCTTCAATCGCCCCGCCGCCCTCAGCGCCGCCCGCGCGGCGGAGTGATCGGCATGCGCCGGCGGAGTGGCATCATGATCAGCCTCAGACGCGCGCGCCGCCCGGCCGGGCGCTACAGTGTGCTGTCATGATCGGTGCTGCCATCGAGCTGCCGCGCGTGCGCAGGCGGGCCCGGATGAGCCTCACGCCGCTCATCGATATCGTCTTTCTGCTGCTCGTCTTCTTCATGCTCGCCGCCTCGTTCCAGGACGAAAGCCGGGCGATACCTCTGGCACCCTCGGGGGGCGAGAGTAACGAGGCCTCGGAGCTGCAGCCCTATGAGGGCGCGCCGCGTCTTGTGGCCATTCGGCCCGATGCGATCCTGTTGAACGGGATCACCATGGAGCTGGGCGCTCTGGCCGACGGGTTGCGCCCGCTCATGCCAACCCCCAATGCCGTGATCATCCTGCGCCCCGAGCGCGGCGCCTCGCTCCAGCGCACGGTGAGCGTGATCGACACGCTGGCCGCGGCCGGCATCCCCGCCGTCGTCCTCGCCGAGGAGGAAACGGAATGAGCTTTACGGAACCCCTCGAGATCCGCCGGCGCAGTGCCTCTGAGACGAGCGTCGTGCCGATGATCAATGTGGCCTTCCTCCTGATCATCTTCTTTCTCATGAGCTCCACGCTCGTCCCCGAGCAAACGGCCGATGTGGATCTGCCGCTCGCCGTCACCGGCAAGGTGGCGGGTGAGGGCAAAGAGCTCGTGGTCGCGGCCGATGGCAGCGTCGCCTGGGGCGCCCTGCGCGGCGAGGCCGCCTTTGAAGCGCTTGGCGACGTCTATGGCGGCGGCGCAGGCGGCCTGCTGGTCATCAAGGCAGACAAAGCGGTGGAAGGCGCGGCGATCGCGCGTATCCTGGCGCGCATTGGCGCGATCGGGGTGACCGAAAGCGCCCTCGTCACCGGTAGTTGATCCGGCGCACGGGGGAAGAGGACAGGATCGGCCCGATTGAGCGGGATCGATCGGACCGGTGGAACCGGGGCCAGCGATGGTCCTGATCGCGGCGCCTGGCTGGATCGGGATCGGACGACAGAGACGGCGCTGATCCGCTTGTGTGTTGCGGGGGAGCGAACGCGTAAGGGTTGGTATCGGAGGCGTTGTGTCGGCTGGCGGATGAAGGGGGCGATCGATGCGACGCATCTTGGTGTTCCTGGCGTGTCTCGGGCTTGCGAGCGGCGTCCATTTGGGCCTGCTCTATTCGCTAGGTCTCTGGCAGGGCCGCGCGCCGGAGCCGCTGCCCGAGGAAGAGCTGGCCGATGTCGCGCTCTCCGAAGCGCCAGCCGAAGACATCGCGGCCGTGGAGCCCGAGGTCCAGGGCGTGGACGAGAACCTGGACGATCTGCTCGCGCTCTGGGATCGCGAACCGGGCAGCACTGACGAGCCCGAGATCGCCGATCTGCAGGAGATCGACGAGGAGCGTCCCGACGACGTCGAAGCGCTGAACGCAACCCCCGATGCCGGCCCGCCGCCTGAGCAAGGCGATGATCCGGATCTGGACGTCGAGGCAGTGCCCGAGGAGTGGGATCTGCCCTCTCGCGTGCGCGTCGCAAGTGGTGTCGCCCCGGAACTGGGCTCGCCGGAGCCGAGCATCGGGACCTTGAGCGCCCCGAGCTTCACCGCCCCGGTGCTGGCCGGCGCCGGTGGTCTCGAGGGCGCCCGCGGCGGTCTCGATGCCCAGGGCGGCTTAGGCGGCGGCAGCATGGCCGCCGCCTCCCCCTTCGGTGCCGCAACGCTTGGCAGCGGCCCCCTCGGCATCGCCCCCCGTGTCGACGAAGCCCCCTTCGAGCCGCCCGTCGAGGAGGACAAAACAGAGCTGGCAAAGGGGGAGGAGGCCGTCCCTGAGGAGACCGCCGAGGTCGATGCTGAGGATGGCGCTGAGGATGGCGCTGAGGAGGTGACCCTCGCTGAAGCGGCCGATCTGGACGCCGACGAAACCCTGCCCGAAGACCAAGTCGTCGAGGGCGACCCAGCGATAGACGACCAAACGACCGAGGACACGACAGCAGCGGCAAGCGAGGCTGAGGAGGATGTAGCCGAGCCTGAAACCGCTGAAGAGAGCCTCGACGAGGGGAACGTCGCAGAGGAAGACGCGGCCGAGGTCGATCAGGCCGCGGAAGAGATCGCAGAGGCCGACGACGCCGCTGAGCCCGCAGCAGCCGAGGAGCTCACCACGGAGAGCTCCGAAGACGTAGTGGCCGCCGAGGAGACCGCGACGGAAGACCCTTCGGTCGCCGCGGTCGAGGAGAGCGAGCCCAGCACCGAGGCGGACGCGGCCGGCGTCGACGCGGCAGACGCAGAAGCGGATGTTCCGGACGTCGATCTCCCAGACACAGGTCTTGCGGAGGCCGATGCGGTAGAGGCGGAGACCGCAGAGCCTGAAGTTGCCGACGCCGAGGTGACAGAAGGCGGCGAAACGGAAACCGGTCTTTTTGAGGAGACGGCAGCAGCGGCCGCAGAGATCGCTGATGAAGCCATCGAGGAGGTCGAGACGGCGATCGCGGGCGCGGTGGAGATCGCCGAAGAAGTGACCGAAGAGGTCACGGCGGAGATCATCGAGGGCGCCGCCGATCCGATCCCGACCGAGATCACCACCGAAGTTGCCGACGCGGCGAGCGACGAGAGTGCGGCGGCGCCCGTTGAGGCGACCCTCGAGACCGACGCGCTGAGCGAGACAGCGTCCGAAGCCGCGGCTGACCCGGCCCCCGAGAGCGATGCGGTGGCAGCGGAAGAGATCGTGACGGCAGCCGTCGACCCGGAGGCCGCGCCTACAGAACCCGCCGAGACCGCCGCCGAACCACCGGCTGAGAGCGCGGAGGACGACCCGGCGACGCCGTTGCCCGAGCCGTCAGCCGAAGAGACCACCGAGCCGATCGCGCCGCCGCTCGGCGCTGTCGTGCCCGACGGCAGCGCGCTCGCCGACGCGTCCACCGGCGTCATGCGCATCCCCGCGCCGCGACCCGGCTCGACGAACCAGGAGCCGGCGACGCCCGAAACCGAGACGGCCGAAGCGCCGACGGAGGCGGAAACTGAGACTGAGACGGCGACCGCCGCACAGACGCCAGACAGTCAGAGCGCCATCGAAACCACAGCCCTTGCCCCGGTAACGCCCACCGAGACGCCGACCGCAGGCGCCGAGCCCTCAGCCGAGCCGAGCGAGACCGCCACAGGCGCTTTGGCAGCGGCCATCCCGGCAGAGGAGACCCCCGCGCAGACGGGTGAGGCCAGCGGAGAGGAGACTGACGCGGCCACAGCACCCGACAGCGCAGAAACGGTCACTGAGCCGGAGGCGGGGTCGACCGCAGAACCCGTCCTCGAGGCAGCCGCCGAGAGCACCACGGACCCTGTCGACGCCGCGCCGGACACTCCACCCGAGGAGGGCGAAAGCACGACCGTCGCCGCCGTCACGGCCCCAGACGAGACGGCCATTACCCCCGCGGCACCATCCGAGCCCGAAGACGCGTCCCCCACCGGCGCCACGGACCCCGGCGCCTTCCGGCCCGAGAGCATCGCCCTCGCCCCTCTCGCCGCGACGGGCGCCAATCAAGACGCGGCTGCACCCGAATGGGCCCCGCTGCCGATCTCAAACCCCGCGCGCACGCCCGCCCGCGGCTAAGCCGGTCGGAAAAACGGCGCGCGCCAAAACGGCGGGCACCCCGCATGGGCAAAGGGGCCGGCCTGATGGGATCGGGCAGCACCGCCCTTGCTAGGTTTGATCAGCCAGATCCTACGCCGCGGCCCTGCACCTCGGTCACTTGGGGGACAGCCCTTCGACAGGACCACCATTCGGATCGGATGACGCGCTACCCCCAGCTGCCGCGATGGCCCGGTCGTGACCGGCGGATCTCACGCACGAGAAGAAGCACGGGCAAGAAGCCAAAGCCGACGATCACCAGCGAGGGCACTGCCGCCTGTGCGAGGCGTTCGTCAGAGGCGAGGCGATACGCCTGAACCGCCAAGGTATCGAAGTTGAAGGGCCGCAGGATCATCGTCGCCGGCAGCTCCTTCATCACATCGACGAAGACGATGAGCGCCGCCGTCAGCAAGCTGCCCCGCAGCAGCGGCGCATGCACGCGCCCCAGCGTGCCCACGGGCCCTGCCCCCAGGGTGCGCGCCACATGGTCCATCGAGGGTCGGATCGTCGCGAGCCCCGCATCCACCGAGTTCAGCGCCACGGCCATAAAGCGCACCAGATAGGCCAGAACCAAGACGCCGGCGGATCCCGTCAGCAAGAGCCCCGTCGAGACGCCAAAGTTCGCCCGCATGGCCGCATCGAGGGCATTGTCGAAGGCGGCGAGCGGGACCAGCAGGCCGACCGCGATGACCCCGCCCGGGATCGCATAGCCCACGCCCGAGAGCATCGCCGCCACCCGCATGCCCGCCCCCGGTCGCAGCCGCGCGGCATAGCCGACCGTCAGCGCACAGAGCACCGTGATCACCGCCGCCCCCGCCGAGAGCACCAGCGAATTCTGCGCAAAGCCCGCATAGCGCGGATCGAACGGGCTCTGCCCGGACCCGACCCCCATGGAGATGAGCATCACCAGCGGCACGAGGACACCGAAGAGCACCGGCAGCGTACAGAGCGCGATGGCCCCAACCTGACGCCAGCCGCCGAGCCGCGCCGCTGGCAGGGCCTCGAAGCGCTTGCCCGCCTGGTGACGCGCCGCGGCCCCACGATTGGCACGCTCCAACGCCGCAAGCGTGACGGCAAAGACCAGCAGGCAGAGCGACAGCTGCGCCGCCGCCGCCCGGTCGCCCATGGAGAACCAGGCGCGATAGATCCCCGTCGCAAAGGTCTGCACGCCGAAATGCGCCACCGTGCCGAAATCGGCGATGGTCTCCATCATGGCGAGTGCGGCGCCCCCTGCGATCGCCGGGCGCGCCATCGGCAGGCTGACCCGGAAGAACGCCCCCCAGGGCCCGCAGCCGAGCGTGCGCGCCACCTGCGCGGCGGTGACCGACTGCATGAGAAAAGCCGCCCGCGCCAGCAGATAGACGTAAGGGGAGAGGACCAGCATCAGCATGAGGGCCGCACCACCGAGCGACCGGATCTCGGGGAACCAATAGTCCCGCGGCCCCCAGCCCGTCAGCGCGCGCAGAGCGGTCTGCACCGCGCCCGGATGGTCCAGAAGATCGGTATAGGCATAGGCGAGCACATAGGCCGGGAAGGCCAGCGGCAGCGCGAGAGCGACTTCAAAGAACGGGCGCCCCCAGAAGCGCGTCGCCGTCACCAGCCAAGCCGTCGCCGTGCCGAGGAGCGTGACGCCGCAGGCCACCATGAGCGTGAGCAACACCGTGGTCAGCGCATAGCGGGGCAGCACGGTCTCTGCCAGCAAACCCCAGGTCTCGGTGGAGCCGAAGGCCGCGCTGACGGCTACGGCCACGGCGGGCCCGATGCAGACCATGGCGACGACAATGGCGACGACGACGACCGCGGGCGGGCGGCGATGCTCCGCCCCGGCAGTGACACCAAAGCGCCGCCCGCCAGCAGCGCCGACGCTGGTCGCACCGACAGAAGCAGCCGGCGACCCTGCCAGAGCCGCCGCTGGGGCAGATCCAAGCCCCCCGTCCATCGGCGCCGCATCAGGCTCCAGCCTGCGCGTCATGCGCCCTGCCTCGCCATCCCCTCACCGCGGACCATGGCGCCGCTCCTTGTGTCCGATCATCCTGGTCGGTTATGCGGCAAGGGGCGCCATGGCAAGACCAGCGGCCCAACCACTGGCGCGCCTAGAGCGCCCGCAAAGGAGCCCCGATGGAGCAGTCCGCCGCCGCTCAGGTCTCCTGCGGCGCCCTGCCGTCCTTCCGCACGCCACGGCTGCGTCTGCGCCCTCGAAGGCCCGAGGACCTCGACGCCTGCCTCGCCCTCGACCGTGAACCAGGGACCACGGCCTTCATCGACGGGCCCTGGGCAGGCCCTGCCGCCCATCGCGCCTTTATCGCATCGCGCATCGCCGGGCCCTATCCACCCGGTCTCGGCTACTGGGTCGTCAGCCCCGCGCGGGCCCCCGCCCTCTTCCTCGGCTGGGTCCTCCTCATCCCCGTCGACGCCATCGGGCCGGAGATCGAGATCGGTTGGCGGCTCATCCGTGCCATCCGCGGGCAAGGGCTGGCCGTCGAAGCCGCAGCCCCCTTGCTGGCACATGCCGCCCGTCTCGGCATTGGGCAGGTCGAGGCCGAGATCCACGCGCCCAATCTGCCCTCACGGCGCACCGCCGAGCGGCTCGGCATGCGCGCCGCGGAACCGGCCTCGACAGCCCAGCCCCAAAAGGGCCGCCTCACCTATCGCATCGCCCTCACCCGCCAAGCTGCGAGTTGAGCCTGAGCGACGGCCGCGCACCCCACCGCCTGTGATCCGCCAGAGGGCGGATCACAGGCGCAAAAACGCGTCGCGCAGCGACACCGCTTGGCTGAAGCCGACGGAGAGAGGCGAAGACCGCGAGGCTATCGGCCCCGCTCAGGCCGCATCGTCCAAGAGCCCGCGCCCACGCAGCAGCGGCTCGACCCCCGGCATCGCGCCGCGGAAGGCGATGTAGGCGTCCTCCGGCTCCTGCCGACCCCCAGCCGAGAGCACATGCACCGCCAGCCGGCCGGCAAGCCCCGGATCGAATGGATCGCCCGTCGCTTCGAAGGCGTCATAGGCATCCGCATCCATCACTTCTGCCCAGAGATAGCTGTAGTAGCCGGAGGCATAGCCTTCGCCCGAGAACACATGCTGGAAATGCTGGCTGGCATGGCGCATCGCGATAGCGCTCGGCATCCCGATCGCGTCCAGGACGGCCTGCTGAAACCGCTCCGGATCCTCCTCGGCCAGCCCCGCTTCGTTTGCGATGCCTTTGTGCATCTCCAGATCCACGATGGCCGAGGCAAGGTACTCCACCGTGGCAAAACCCTGATTGAAGGTTTCGGCCGCCTTCAGCCGTTCGATCAAGCGCTCCGGGATGGACTCGCCGCTCTCCACATGGCGCGCATGGGCCCGCAAGATGGCGGGCACCGAGAGCCAATGTTCGTAGAGCTGGCTCGGCAGTTCGACGAAATCGCGCGACACCGCCGTGCCCGCAATCGAGGGGTAGGTGACGTCCGACATCAGGCTGTGCAGCGCATGGCCGAACTCATGGAAGAGCGTGCGCGCATCGTCATAGGTCAGCAGCGCGGGCTCACCTTCGGCAAAGTTCATCGTGTTGATTACGATCGGACGATGCGGCGCGCGCAGCTTCTGCTGGCCGCGATAGGCACTGGCCCAAGCGCCGGACCGTTTGCTCGCCCGCGCAAAATAGTCGCCGACAAAGAGCCCCACATGCCCGCCATCGGCGCCCGTCACGGTCCAGGCCCGCGCCTGGGGGTGATGCAGCGCCAGCCCCTCCTGCTCCTCGAAGCGCAGGCCGAAGAGGCGCCCGGCCACGTCGAAAGCCGCCGCAATCACATGCTCGAGCGCCAGATACGGCTTGGTCTCGGCCTCATCGATGTCATGCAGGCGCCGGCGCTCCTTCTCGGCAAAGTAGCGCCAGTCCCAGGGCTCGATCTCGATATTCGCGCCCTCGGCGGCGGCCAGGCGTCCCAGCGCCTCGGCCTCCTCCAGGGCCCGTGCGCGGGCGGGTTGCCAGACGCGATCGAGGAAGGACCGAACGGCCTCGGGCGATTTCGCCATCTGATCCGAGAGCTTGAGCGCCGCGAAACTCTCAAAGCCGAGGATCCGCGCCCGCTCGGCCCGCAGCGCCAGCGTCTCTGCGATGATCGGCCAATTGGTGTTGTTGCCCCGCCCCGCCCAGGCACCAAAAGCCTTCTCGCGCAGATCTCGGCGGGCGGAGAAGGCCAGGAAGGGCTCGACGGAGGAGCGCGAGAGGGTGATCGCCCACCACTCCGGCGCCTCGCGCCGTGTCGCCTCGGCCTTGGCTGCCGCCTGCAGCCAGTCTGGAAGCCCCTCAAGATCCCCTTCCTCGAGCCACATGACCCATTCGGCCTCATCGGTCAGCACGTTTTGCCCGAAGGAGGTCCCGAGGCTGGCGAGGCGCTCCTGGATCTCGGCCATGCGCGCCTGCTGCGCCGGCTCAAGCTCAGCCCCCGCTTTGCGGAAACGGCGCAGCTTCAGCTCCAGCACCCGCGCCTCCTCCGCGCCCAACCCCTCCGCCGAGACCGCCGAGAGCCGGGCCCAGAGGCCGCGGTCGAGCAGGATCGCGCTCGAATGCGCGGCCATGCGGGGGGCGACGCGACGCTCGATCTCCTGCAACGCGGGCGATGTATGCGAGGCGCAGAGGTTGAAGAAGACGGCCGAGACCTTGCCCAGCGCCTCGCCGGAACGTTCGAGCGCGGCCACCGTGTTCTCGAAATCCGCCGGTGCCGTCTCCGCCTTGATCGCCGCGATTTCGGCCAGATGCGCCGCCATGGCGTGCTCGAAGGCCGGTTCGAAATGCTCGGGCGCAATCGTCTCGAAGGGGGGCAAGCCAAAGGGCGTGGTCCAATCGGCGAGGAGCGGGTTCTCAGTCATGTCTCTCTCCGGTGATGGGGAGGCGGGGTCTGCAAAGACCGGTTCAGCGCGGGCGCCGCGCAAGGGCCTGGCCCGCGCGCGTCTCGGCCATGCGCAAGGCCCACGCCTCGAGATGCGGTACGCCCTCGGGGGTCGGGTGCTTGATGATGCGGCGGAAGCCGAAGGCGAGAAAGGCCGTCATATCCGCGATGGTCATGCGATCGGCCGCCAGCCAGTCACGCTCGGCCAGCCGCGCATCGAGCATCCGCAGATGGCC
>JBCCLX010000094.1:0-12169 GCA_039026635.1 Pseudomonadota bacterium | reverse complement strand
GACCTGGCGGGCCCTCTGGGCGCCACGATCGGGACAGCGGGGCTCGGCGCTCTGCTGGCGAGCCTGGCGGGCCTGCCGGCTGCAGCTCTCGTTGGCAGCGCCGCAGCCGTTGCAGCTTTCGCGCTCCTCGGTGGGCGTGCCCACGTGCCGGACCGTCTGCGCGATGGGGGCTTTGCGGCGATCGCTTGCTCCCTCGGCGCCGGGATCACGCCTGCGATCTTCGATGACCTGGCGCGCTGGCCCCTCAGCATCGCGATCCTCCTGCTCGCGCTCGCGGCGATGGTGGTGGGGGCGGTGCTGCTGCTCGAGCGCGTCTTTGGCCACGACCGTAGCACAGCGCTCCTGGCGGCCACGCCGGGGGCCCTCAGTGCGACGCTGGCCTTCGCGGCCGAGGGGCGGGGCGATGTGCGGGCAGTGGCGGTGATGCAGAGCATGCGGCTCTTCTCGATCACCTTGGCGCTGCCGCTTCTCCTCGGGCTCACGGCAGGTCCCGATGAGACCGGCGGCACCGTCGTCTCTCCCGAGACCATGAGCTGGCCCGTCGCGCTCGCGCTCTTCGCGGGCTCTTATGCCCTCGGCCACATCGCTGCGACGCGCGGCGTGCCCGCGCCCTTTCTGGTGGGCGGCTTGCTCCCCTCGACGCTGCTCCATGTCACAGGTGTCGTCACCGGCCCGCCCCCAGCGCTCTTCGTCACGCTGGGATTGGCGGTGACGGGCGCCGTGATCGGTGCGCGGTTTCGCGGCGCGCGGCGGGCCGAGATTGCCCGTCATGCGACGGCTGCCTTCTGTGTTGTCGGCTTCTCGAGTGCCATCGCCGCCCTCGCCGCCTTGGCGGCCGTCGCCCTCCTGGGCATCCCCTTCGGCCAGGCCTGGGTGACCTACGCCCCGGGTGGCGTCGAGACCATGGCGGCCATGGCGCTCGCTCTCGACTACGACCCCGCCTTCGTCGCTGTGCACCACCTGGTGCGCATCACCGTTCTCATCGCGGCCCTGCCCATCCTGATTTCTAGACTGACGCGCCATGGGACGAGCGACGACGTGGAGTAAAGAGCACACTAGCCCGATATGAGAGCTTCACACATAAATTTTAGGGGGTTTGCTACCATGCATCTTAATCCTTGACGGAGATCTGTCGCTTCGCGTGCGCGTCCCGTCTCTACCGGCAATCAAGAACGACGAGGGACAGCCATGCCGACGATCGCCGAGCAAGACTTCAACAGCCTCTCTGACGCATCCACTCAAACCACCGATAGCCTGTCGAGCGGGTCGGCCCTGACGAACGCGAGCGCGACGAACAACGGTGGTGCTGGGCTCGACTTCCAGACCTTCTGGTTCTCCACACGGTCTGGGGAGACCGTCGGCCCAGTGACGGCCACGAATGACACCATCGACTTCATCGGCGTCAATAGTTTCGACGGGTCCGATGCGCCGGATGTTGCCGCGGACGGCACTGATGTCACCAGCGGAACGGAACACAATTTCCAGTTCAACGACGGCGACGGGCGCTTGGAGCTGACCTTCGAGACCCTCGACCTTACCGGGTTCGAGAACCGCACTCTGTCTCTGAACTACTGGATCGCTGATACCGGTTTCGAGACCGGCGACAGCTTTGTCATCACCCTGTCGGACGGCACCAATACCGCCACGCTTCTCTCTCTCGGCGACACTGAACTTGAGGCACAATCGCCCGGTGATGCCGGCAACGCCTCCGAGTGGAACAACCTCAGCGTCGATCTTGAAACGGAGATCACCAACGCCGGCCTCGATGCCTCGCAGCTTACGCTGGTCATTGCCTCCGACACCAATTCGGGCAGCGAGAACATCTTCGTCGACGACATCTTGATCGAAGGCGATGAGGCCACGCCCTCAATCGTGATCTCCGAGATCATGTTCAACCCTGCCTCCTCCGAAGACGACTGGGAATGGATCGAGCTCTTCAATCCTGGCAGCAGCGACATCGATCTCGCCGGCTATGTGATCGACGATGGCAACAGCTTGGCGCATCCCTCTGCCAACATCGCGGCAGGCACGCTCCCGGCTGGTGGGTCGGCCGTTCTCTACAACGCCGACGATATCTCCGCGACCGACTTCGAGGCGGCTTGGGGCAGCGGTATCAATCTGGTCGCTGCAACGAACTGGGGTGCGATGGGCCTCAACAACAACGGCGACACGGTTGGTCTTTGGTCGAGCTTCGCCGACTACATTGACGACAACGAGACACAAGTGGACGCGATTGTCTCCACCACCTATCCGAACATCGATGATGGCATCGGATCCGTTTACCTCACAGATCTGATGGATCAATCCAGCTGGGCGCTGTCGAGCAATGGGATGGCGACACCCGTTGGCACGACGTTTACCTCGACAGCTGCCGGCGGTAACTCCGGGTCGGACGTGGCCTCGCCTGTCCGCGCGTCGCTCCCGCAGAGCACTGTGATCAACGAGCTTTTGGTCACTCATACCGGCGTACCTGACGACACCGAATTCGTCGAACTGTTCGGTGAACCTGGCGCCTCACTGGCGGGTCTCAGCATCATTGGTGTGGAGGGCGATTCTGAGTCCCCGACAGGCGACATTGATTTCCGGTTCGATTTCGGAGGCGACGACGCGATTGGGTCCAACGGTTTCTTCCTGGTTGGTAATCCCACTGGTCTTTTGAGCAACTATGGCGTCACGCCGAACTTAGAAATCCCAGATGACAGCTTCGAGAACTCCTCGACGACCGTCGCCCTCGTCGAAACCTCGAGCATTTCGGGTGGATCGGTGGACGGGAGCGAGGTGGTGATCGACAGCGTCGCTCTCACTGACGGCGGGGCCTCCGACGTCTTCTTCTTCTCGGCACCGGTCGTGGGACCGGACGGAAACTTCTTCCCGGCCGGCGCCCGGCGGGTCATCGACGGGGTCGACACGGACACGGTAGAGGACTGGCTTCTCAGCGATTTCTTCCTGGGCACGGACAACACCCCGACTGCTGGGACCGTCAGCAGAAATATCGTCTACGAGCTGTTCTACGATCTCGATGTCAATGAGCAGGGCGGCAGCGTCACCGGCACGGGCGATCTGATCATGAGCCGCGTCCTGGATGGTTTCCTGCCCATCGTAGGTGGCGACGGGTTCGACGGCGTGACTGGAAATCTGGTCTTCGACCAGGACGACGTGACGCTCCAGGAAGGGATCAGTAACGTTGATTTCTTCCCGGACCTCTTTGCTTTCGACGGGACACGCTTCGCCCTTGACCGTTTGCGGGTGGACTTCGCTACCGGCAACAACGATGTCGACAACATCCAGCCCGCTGGCGGCGGTGTCATCAACGTCCTCGACACTCAAGACGTGGGCATGGTCACCACGAATGTCGGTGAACGTGGGACGGTGACCCTGACGGTCGCCGAGCAGTCGATCTACGACATCGCGCCGACCAATGCGGTCCAGGCAGAGGGCGACAGCGGGACGACGGACTTCACCTTCACCGTCACCCGCTCGGGCGGCACGACGGCGACGACGACGGTCGATGTGGCCGTGGTTGACGGTACCGCGACCTCGGGCAGCGATTTCAACGCCCTGGGCGTCACCGAGGTCACCTTCGCGCCGGGCGAGACCGAACAGGTCGTCACAGTTCAGGTGACGGGCGACGAGGATGTCGAAGCTGACGAGACCTTCTCGGTCGAGATCTCCAACGCTTCGCTGCAGGGCATCATCAGCACCGCCTCCGCCGAGGCCACGATCCAGAACGACGATGCCGAGCCCCTGGTGCTGACCCTTATCAGCGCAATCCAGGGCACCACTGCGAGCAGCCCGCTCGCTGGCCAAGAAGTCACGGTGCAGGCGATCGTGACGGCGGATCTCCTGGACCCGGCCGTGAGCGACTTCAACGGTTTTTTCCTGCAGGAAGAGGGCGGGGATCAGGACGGTAACGCGCTGACATCTGAGGGCATCTTCGTCTTTGCGGGCGACGCAGTCGAGATCGATGTCGATGTCGATGTCGGCGATATCGTCACCGTCACAGGCACTGTCAGCGAGGTCGATGGCGAGACCCAGATCGGTCAGATCACCGAGATCACCGTCGAGTCCTCGGGCAATATGGTGACGCCGGTGCAGGTCCCGGCGGACGGCACCGACTTCACGCTCGTCCCCGGCACCACGACCAACGACGATGGTGACACGGTGGCGGACTACGAGGCCTTTGAGGGCATGCTCGTCACCTTCCCGGACGAGCTGACCGTCAACGACCTCTTCACCCTAGGCCGCTACAATGAGGTCGGGCTCAACACTGGCGGCCGGCTTCAGAGCTTCACTCAGAACAACGCGCCAAGCGTTTCGGGTTTTACCGCTTTCGAGGACGAGGCGGTGCGGCGCACCGTGGTGATCGACGACGCCTTCAACGCGGTCGGCAGCCAGAACAGCGATCCCATCTTTCCGGATCCGGGCCTCAATGCAGACACCCCCACAGTTCTTCGTGCAGGCGACACGCTGACCGATCTCACCGGGGTGGTCACCTTTCGCGAGACGCCGTTCGGAGAGTCGCTCCACCGCGTGGTGCCGACCGAAACGCCGGCTTTCGTCAGCGCAAACCCGCGCCCAGAGACAGCGCCCGACGTAGGCGGCACCCTGACCGTCGCCTCGGTCAACCTCTTCAACTTCTTCGTCTCCGACAACGACTTCACGACCGTGACAGGCCCAGCCGGCGACCAGCAAGCGCGCGGTGCTGAGCTGAGCGAGGGGACCGACCCGGACGAGAGAACCGAGTTCGAACGGCAGCTCGAAAAGCTGATCCCCGCGCTCCTCGACCTCGATGCCGATATCCTCGGCGTCATCGAGATCGAGAATGATCCGGATGGCCAGACCTCTCTGTCGGTGCTGGTCGATGAACTGAACGAGTTCGGCACGCGGATATACGATTTCGTCGATGCGGGACCCATCGAAGGCGACCCGACGGACGACGGCGCTGACGGCGATGCCATCAAGGTCGGGTTGATCTATGACGTGAACACCGTCGGGCTGAACGGCGACTTTGCGATCCTCGACGAAAGCGTGGATGCGCGCTTCGCCAGCGTCGAGACCCAACGCCCGACCCTTGCGCAAACCTTCACGGAAACCGCCTCAGGCGAAAGCGTCACGGTCGCGGTCAACCACTTCAAATCGAGGCCCTCGGCAATCGACGGCGATGAAGATATCGGAGACGGTCAGGCGGCTAGCAACCAGATCCGCACCGATGCCGCCGCAGCACTTGTCGACTGGCTTGCGTCCGATCCAACAGGCACGGGCGAAGAGGACGTCCTGATCATCGGCGATTTCAACGCCTATCTGCAGGAGGATCCCATCCAAGCGATCCTCGCTGGCGCGGACGATACCGACGGCACCATCGACGACTACATCA
The DNA here is from genome assembly GCA_039026635.1 of Pseudomonadota bacterium. Taxonomy (GTDB): domain Bacteria; phylum Pseudomonadota; class Alphaproteobacteria; order Rhodobacterales; family Rhodobacteraceae; genus Thermohalobaculum. Next base: position 6,795 of record JBCCLX010000094.1, on the reverse strand, counting down.
CCCGGCTCGATGAGGACGACTACACGGTGGCCTTCCCACTGGGCGTCTTCGATATACCCCAAGTGCAGACCTACGGCACGTTGGACTATGCCTTCGCGAATGGGTCGCTCGACAGTCAGATCACCGGGGTGGAGATCTGGCACGTGAACGCCGATGAGGCTTCGGTCCTAGACTACAACCTCGATTTCAAGTCAGAGGATCAGCGAGAGTTCCTCTACAACGACGACCCCTTCCGCTTCTCCGACCGCGATCCAGTCGTCGTGGGCCTGGCGCTCAGCGAGCGCATCGATGTGATTTCCTCCAACATCGAGATCGTGGAGGGAGACGTCGCGTTTAACTTACTGGAATTCGAAGTGCGCCTGGCGATGGCGCTCTCGACCTCGGTGAGCCTCTTCGTCGAAACCTTCGACATCACGGCCACTGCCGGCATGGGCGAGGCGGATTATGATAGCTCGCAGGGCCTCCTCGTCTACGAGCCCGGCGAAACGGTGCAGACCTTCTCGATCCAGGTGTTCGGCGACACCTTCGTCGAAGATGACGAAACCCTGGGGCTGCGGATCACGGTTGTTGACGACGGCGGCAATCGCGTTGTGGTCCAGGAAGATCAAATCATCGCGACGATCCTGAACGAGGACGGCCCTATACCAGAGGGCAGCCCGATCCCTGCTCCCCGCCCGGATGATGATGATGATGATGATGATGACGACGATGATAGCGGCGGCGGCGATGGTGACGGCGGCGACGATGACGATGATGATGATGATGGTGGCGACGGCGACCCGATCGTCGTCCAAGGTGACGGCTCGGACAACGAGTTCGTCTTCGACAATACCGATGTCGCCCGGATGATCGACGGCGGCGGGGGCATCGACACGGTGCGTCTGCCGGGCAGCTTCGGGGACTACACGGTCACGTTCACGGACGGCGGCTTCCGCTTCACCCGTGCCGAGGGCAACGCCCAAGACCTGACGGATATCGACAGCATTCTCTTCGACGACGTGCCCCTGGCGGTCATCGAAGGCAGCGACACCCTGACAAAGCTCGCCCTCTTCTACGACACCACCTTCGATCGGTTCGCCGATTTCGAGGGCATCACCTTCTGGGACGGCGAATTGGAAAGCGGTGTGCCGCTGACCGAGGTCGGACAGAGCTTCGCCTTCTCCGAAGAGTTCCTCGACATCAACGGCAACCCGGTCTCGACCCTCGTCTTCATCCAAGAGATGTACGACAACACCTATGGCCGCATCGGCGATGATGAGGGTGTGACCTTCTGGGTTGCCGAGATCGACAGCGGGGCGATGACGCGCGGCGAAGTGCTGGTCCTCTTCGCCTGCTCAGAAGAGAACCTCGCGCTGAAGGAGAACGAGACCGACGACGGCCTCCTCGTCTTCATCTGACGATCGTGGCGACCGGAGAGGTCGCCGCACAGTGCACGCGACGCGACCCTGGCCCAGACTTTTGCCCTGGCGCCAGGGTCGTTGCGTTTCAGGACGCGACGCAGTCGCGCGTTGCGACGGTGCCGTGCCTGGTCATCGTGCTAGCTGTGGCGGGCGGGCTATGTGCTGGCCCAAGTTGCGGGAGAGGCACCGATGCGCCCGGTGGCGTTGTGGAAACAGGGGATCGTGATCGCAGTTCTGGGGGCGCTGGGCGCGCTCGGCTGGCAGAACCGTGCGCCCGTTCTCGCGGCTTTCGGGGCGGGGCCTGCGCCCGCGCTTGAGGCGCGCGGCGGGGCGCCGCGCGGGATCCCCGTCATCACGGCGCCTGTGACGATGCTTCGCGACGATCTGATACTCGAGGTCGTGGGTACCGGGCGCGCCCGACGCTCGATCACCCTGCGCTCGAAAGGTGATGGTGAGATCCTGGGCATGCCGCTCCGGGCGGGCAGCGCCTTCGGGCCCGGCGATCTGCTGCTCGAACTGCGCTCCAAAGACGAGACGCTGGCCGTGGCCCTGGCCGAGACGCGGCTTGAGGAGGCCGAGCGTGTGCTTGCCCGGTTTCGACAACTGACGACGACCGGCACGGCTTCCACCGCGCGGCTCGATGAAGTGGTCACGGCTGCTGAGATTGCGCGCCTGGAGCTCGAACAAGCCCGCGATGCGCTGAACGACCGCGCCTTGCGCGCGCCTTTTGCCGGGGTCGCGGGATTGCCGGAAGTGGAGGAGGGCGCCTGGGTCGAGGAAGGCGATGCGATTGCGAGCTTTGACGATCGCGCCGTGATCCTCGTCGAGTTTGCGCTGCCCGAGGCGGCGCTCGCCCGTCTCGCCCCGGGCCTGCCCGTCACGGCCACGACGCCATCGGTCCCGGGTCGGGTCTTCGAAGGCGCCGTCGCAGCGCTCGACAGCCGCGTCGTGGCGGAGAGCCGCAGCGCCCGCGTCCGCGTCGCAATCCCGAACGCGGACGACGCGCTGCGCCCTGGCGTCTCCTTCACGGTGCGCATCGCGCTCGAGGGAGCCGACTACCCCGCCGTCCCCGAACTCGCCGTCCAGTTCTCGCGGGGCAGCGTCTATCTCTGGCGCGTCACAGAGGGCGCGGTCGACCGTGTCGGCGTGCGCATGGTCAGCCGGCGCGACGGCGCCGTGCTGGTCGAGGGCCCGATCAGGCCCGGGGAGCGGGTGGTCGTCGAGGGGACCCAGCGCTTGCGCCCCGGCCGCGCCGTTGTGCCCGATGGGGGTGAGATGACGGCAAGTCGCCCCGGCACAGGCTCATGAGTACCAGCGATCAAGGTGGCCTGCCCGGTCTCTCCGTCCGCAGGCCATGGCTTGCCGTCGTAATGAATCTGCTCGTCATCATCGCAGGCCTCGGGGCGGTCTTTGGCATCGAAGTGCGCGAACTGCCGGATGTCGATCGCCCGATTGTCTCCGTTCGCGCGCTCTATCCCGGATCCTCGCCCACGACGATCGATGCGGAGGTCACCTCGCTCGTCGAAGGGGCGGTCGCCCGCGTCTCCGGCGTCGTCGCCGTCACGTCGTCCTCTGAGGAGGGCAACTTCCGGATGCGCGTCGAGTTCAGCCCGTCGCGCGACCTTGCCGACGCAGCCTCCGATGTGCGCGAAGCCGTCAGCCGCGTGGTGCCTCGCCTGCCGGACGGGGTGGAGGATCTCTATGTCGTGAAGTCCGAGCAGGACGCGCGGCCGATCATTCAGGTCGCCGTCTCCTCCGAGGCCGATGCCGTCGACGGGCTCACGCGCCTGATCGAGGATGCGGTGATCCCCGAGATCACAGCGGTCGACGGGGTCTCGGAGGTCGTGCTCTTCGGTGAGCGGGAACGGGTGATCCGCGTCGCCGTCAGCCCCAAGAGTATGGCGGCCTACGGCTTCTCGATCAGCGAGGTGGCCGATGTCCTGCGTGCGGCCCAGTTCGACGTGCCCGTGGGCAGCTTCGCGGCAGGCCAACAGGAGGTTCTGGTCCGCGCGGATGCCACCGTCGCCCAGCCCGCGCGCATCGAAAAGCTCATGCTCCGCCCCGATGTCCGCCTCGGCCAGGTGGCGGATGTCTTCTATGGCCTAGCCACGCCAGAGAGCTTCAGCCGCCTCGATGGCCGGCTGGTCGTCACCATGGGCATCGTGCGCCAGGCCCAGTCCAACACGGTCGCCATCAGCCACGACGTCGCGCGGGCGCTCGACGACCTCGCGCTGCGCTTCCCGGCGCTTTCCTTCCGCGTCATCTCCGACGATGCGGTCTTCATCGAGGGCGCGATCACCGAAGTGCTCCGCACCCTCGCCGCCGCCCTCCTGATCGTCGTCGGCGTGATCTGGCTCTTTCTTGGCCGGTTCGGCGCCACCCTCGTGCCCGCGGTCGCCATCCCCGTGGCCCTCGTCGGCTCGGTCGCGGGCATCTGGGCTATGGGCTTCTCGATCAACCTGATCACGCTCTTGGCCCTCGTCCTCGCCACGGGGCTCGTCGTCGATGACGCCATCGTCGTCACTGAGAATGTTCAGCGCAAACGGGCGGAGGGGCAGGGGCGCCTCGCTGCTGCCGTCAACGGCACGCGCGAGGTGTTCTTCGCCGTCATCGCCACGACACTGACGCTGATCGCCGTCTTCATCCCCATCAGCTTCCTGCCGAGCGCGGCCGGGCGGCTCTTCACCGAGTTTGGCTTCGTGCTTGCGATCACGGTGGCGCTCTCCTCCTTCGTGGCCCTGTCGCTCTGCCCGATGATCGCCTCGCAGCTCTCCTCGCTCGGCTCCGAGCGGGGGCTCGGTGGGCCCATCGGGGGATGGCTCGGCGCGCTCTATCGCGCCGGCCTGCGCCCTGTAATCCGCATGCCGCTGGTGGCCCTCGCGCTCTTTGCCGCCGCAGCGGGAGGCTCGGTTCTTGTCTACGGCCAGCTCGGCGAGGAGCTGGTCCCGCCCGAAGATCGTGGCCAGGTGAGCGTGCGGCTGCAGGGGCCGGACGGGACAGGGCTCGACTATACCGACCGGCAGGTGGAGCAGGTCGAGGCGATGTTCGCCCCCTGGCGCGACGCCGGTATCGCCACGGGCATCTCCTCGATTACCGGTCGCTACGATCTCAACCGCGGGGCCATCAACGCCCGTCTTGCCCCTTGGGCCGCGCGTGAAGGGGCCGCGCGCGAGGGGGCGGCGGCCTCGCTGCCCACCTCTCAGGCCGGGATCGAGGCTGCCATCTCCCCGCGGTTGCGGGAGGTGGCCGGCGCCAATGTGCGGATCAGCCGGTCTAACAGCCTCGGGCTCTGGCGGTCGGGCGGCGGGCTCGAGATCGCGCTCATCGGCCCGTCCTACCCCGATATCGCCGCGGCCGCGGATGACTTCGCCATCGCGCTTGAGGAGATCCCTGGCGTCTCCGGTATCAGGGTGCAGTATCAGGCGACGCAGCCCCAGCTCTCGATCGACATCGACCGCGAGCGGGCCGCCGATCTCGGCGTGCCGATGGCGGAGCTCTCTGCCACGCTCCGCGCACTGATCGACGAGGACGAGGTTGGCGAGATCACCGTCGGCGACCGCGCGATCCCGGTGCTGCTGCAATCCTCGGAGGGGGCGGTCCGCGATCCCATGGATCTCCTCAACCTCACGGTCCGCTCGGAGGACGGCGCGCTCGTGCCCCTCCTCCAACTGGTGCGCTTTAGCGAAGAGGGGGTTGCTGCCGAGCTCGATCGCCACGGTCAGCGCCGCGCCATCGAGATCGACACCAGCCTCGCGCCGGAGGTGACGCTGGCCGAAGCCGTCGCCGATGTCCGTGCGCTGGCTCAGGCGGAGCTGCCCGAAGGGATCGGTCTGCTGCTGCTCGGCGAGGCGGCGTCGCTCGAGGAGACCTCCTCCGCCTTGATGGCGACCTATGTGATCGCGCTCGTCGTCGTCTTCCTGGTGCTGGTCGCCCAGTTTGAGAGCGTGACGAGCGCGGCGGTCGTGATGCTCACGGTGCCCTTTGGTGTGGCGGCCGCACTCTACGCGCTTTGGCTCACAGGGACGACGGTCAACATCTTCAGCCAGATCGGGGTCCTGATGCTCATCGGGATCATGGCCAAGAACGGGATCTTGCTGGTGGAGTTCGCCGATCAGCTGCGCGACCGTGGTCATGCGGTGATCGATGCGGCCTATGAGGCCGCCGCCGCGCGCCTACGTCCGATCACCATGACGTTGGTCTCAACGGTTCTTGCCGGTCTGCCCCTGATCCTCGGTGGGGGGCCGGGGGCGGAGGCGCGCGCGGCCATCGGCTGGGTGATCTTCGGGGGCCTCGGCCTCTCGACCGTCTTCACCCTGTTCCTCACGCCGGCGGTCTACGTCCTGATCGCTGGCCTCTCCCGCCCCCGCGCGAGCGCCGCCGCAGCGCTCGACCGCGAGCTCGCCGCTGCCGAGGGCCGGGGCTGACGGATCGGCTATCCAGCCGTCGGCCCGTGCGCCCGGCTCCACCGGCGAGCAAAGCAGCGAGGCGCTGGATCCATGACCAAGCCAGGCGATGACGGTGGGGAGGGTCAGCGAAAGGAGGCGATCGACGGCGCGCTCGGCTCAACCGTCCGGACGGCGCGCGCGGATGTGGGTGGGGCGTAGGGCGCCGGCTTCGGCCGCGAGGCGGATCGGCTCGCGCCGTGCGATCCAGGCCTCGACCGCGTCGCGCCCCATGATCGCCTCGAAGCGCTCACTGATCTCGCCGCGCAATGCGGCCTGTTCCGCGCGCATTGTCGCGGCGAACCAGGCGTTTCGGTCGACGGTCGAGATCTTCGTGAACCCGGCGGCCTCGATGACGGGCAGCAGGTCATCGAGCGTGGCGGCGCGAAGATCGAGGGGCGAGGCCTCGATAAAGGCCATGACATCCGGATCCTCGGCCGGGCCGGTCAGCCAATCGCTGATCGCGAGCGCACCGCCGGGGCGCAGCACGCGGAACATTTCTGCATAGATTGCCGGCTTGTCGGGGACGTGGATCAGCGAGTCTTTCGAGAAGACGACATCGGCCTCTGCGTCCGCGAGGGGCAGTGGCCCCGGTGAGGTCAGCTGCAGGGTGATTTGTTGGTCGAGCCCCGCTGCCGTGATCCGCTGCCGAGCCTCCCCAACGATCTCCGCCTGGACGTCGAGCCCCATCACCTGTGCGCCGCACTCACCCGCGAGCACCAGTGCCGGACCGCCGAGGCCGGTGCCGATATCGAGGAGCGTCTTGCCGGCAAGATCGAGCCCCTCGACGATCAGACGCACTTCCTCGCGACCGCCGGGCGATAGAAAGCCGGAGCCCCAAAGCGCCTGGAGCTGTTCGAGCAGAAGGGCGTCGTACTGTGCCATCCCGCGGCCGCCTGCGGCCGACACCCCATCAGCGGGGCGTCGGACCGTTGGGCGTCAATGCGTGCGCG
>JBCCLX010000093.1:0-12179 GCA_039026635.1 Pseudomonadota bacterium | reverse complement strand
CCTGTCGGACCCCCGCGGGCTGCGCGCGCCCGGGCAAGGAGGCCAGGATTGGCGACGGGCACCAGCGCATCGTCCATGAACGGCAGGGCCCTCTCGCCCGCACGGGGGCGTCCCATGCGGATCGTCAGATCGCTGCCTTCCTCGGCCGGATCGCGGATGCGTTGCTCGGCCAGGACGCTGAGCTCGATCCGCGGATGCGCCTCGGCCAGAAGCGGCAAGCGCGGGAGCAGCCAGAGGGCGGCGAAGGATGGGGCGGCCGAGATCGTGACCGCCTGCGCCGGCCGTCGCTCCCGCGCGGCAGACCACGACTGCTCGAGCTGCCCGAAGGCCTTGGCCCCCTCCCGCCCCAGCCGGTCCCCGAGTGGTGTGAAAGAAATGGCGCGCTCGGCCTTTCCGCGCTCCACGAGAGGCGCGCCGAGAAGCGCCTCCAGCTGCTGCAGCTGGCGCGCCACGGCCGAATGCGACACGCCGAGCGCGCGACCAGCCGGGCGAATGCCTCCCGTCAGATAGATGCTGACGAAGGCGCGGAGGGCGTTCAAAGGCAGATCTCGCATGGTGACTTTAATAGACCAAAAAGCCCAACTTTGAGAACAGTGCTGCATCCTCCAGACGCTACTTTCATGCCGGTCGAGGCGCCTGAGAGGGCGGGACCTTTGAGAGGAGCGTGCGATGGGAATGTTGATCGAGGGACGCTGGTGTGAGGAGGATCGAACGATCCAGAACGGCGCCTATGTGCGGCCCCCCTCGCCCTACGATACACCGCTGGATCATGGGACGATCCGCGCGATTGAGAGCGAGCCCGGGCGCTTTCACCTCATCGCGTCGCTGTCTTGCCCCTGGTCGCACCGTGCGACCTTGACGCGCCTGATCAAGGGATTGGTCGGGCATATCCCGCTCCATATCGCGGGTGGCCCGCGGACCCAGGGCTATCGGGTCGGCACGGGCGACCGGCCTTGGCGCGTGCCCGGCACCGATCGACATATCGAGCATCTGCATGATCTCTACACCCTCGCCGATCCGACCTATACGGGGCGGGCCACGGTCGCCGTGCTGTGGGATGCGGCGCGGCGGGTGATCGTCTCAAACGAGTCGGTTCGGATCCTGCGGGGTCTCGATGCGGTTCGGGCGGGCACCGGCGCGCAATGGACTTTGCGGCCCCCGGCGTTGGCGGGAGAGATCGACGCGCTTTCGGACCATCTTCAGAGCGGCTTGTCGAACGCGGTTTATCGGGCGGGAAAGGCCCGGCGGCAGGGCGCTTATGACGAGGCCGTTCGGGAGGTCTTCGCCACGCTGGAGAGGCTCGAGGCCCGTCTGGCCGGGTCCCGATACCTGCATGGGAGCGTCCTGACCGAGACCGACATCCGCCTCTGGCCCACCCTTGCGCGCTTCGACGCGGTCTATCACGGACACTTCAAGTGCTCGCGCCGCCGGCTCACGGATTATGACGCCCTGTGGCGCTATGCGCGCGATATCTACGCCTGGCCTGGTGTTGCCGGCACGCTCGACGACGCCGCGATCCGCGCGGCCTATTACGGGGAGGATCGCGACCTCAATCCGTTTGGGATCGTCGCGACCGCCCCGATCGTCGACTGGGCGGCGCCGCATGGCCGGGAGCGGCTCGGTGAGCGCCAGGTCACATCGCGTGAGGGATCGCGCGAGGGGCAGGCGATTTCATGGAATGCCGTTGAGGGAGCGACAGGAGCGAAGCCACCGCAGGCGGTCGGACCATGAGCGCCTCAGTCGCAGCCGTTCTTTTTGCCGCGGCGATCACGCCGGGTCCGAACAACCTCATCGTGATGGATGCCGCAGCGCGCGGGCGGCTTTCAAGCGCCCTGCCGCCGATCGCGGGCATCGTACTTGGCACCATCGGGATCGTGCTTGTCGTCCGCTTCGGCCTCGACACGGTGATGGCGCGCTGGCCGGGCGCGAGCGATCCGCTGCGCTATCTCGGTGCGGGCCTGCTGCTCTATCTGGCGATCCGCATGGTTCTCGCCGGCTGGAGGGCTGCCGGTCCGGACCAGGCGAAGCCGCCGTCGAGCGGCGGTACGTTCCTTTCGCTCGTCGCCCTGCAGATCGCCAATCCCAAGACCTGGGTGCTGGCCACGACGGTCAGCACGACGCATGCCGCCCAAGGCGATGGGTCGCTGGCGGTCCTCATTGCGCTGACCGCGGCTGTGCCGGCGCTTTGTCTCAGTGCATGGGCGCTGGCGGGACGGAGCTTGGTGCCACTTCTGCAGCGAAGGGTGCCTCGGTGCGTCTTTGCAGTGACGATGGGCAGCATTCTTGCGGGCTTTGCCGCCGCCCTCATCGCGTCCGATCTCTAAGGCCAGCCCCGAGCCGGGCGGATCTCGGCGCCTAGCGAAGCCGAGGAGCAGCTGTGCTCCGCGCCCAACGCCGCCAGCTCTTTGGCGCGCTCTCCAAGAACCTCCCCAACTGCACCGCTGCGCCTGCGGAAAAGCCGCCGCACCTGCCCGTCATCACGGTGAGATGAACGGTGCTTTCCCGAGGGGTGTCGTCGCTTGACGCTGCAGACATTGCGGGGGGACCATCTTGTTGGTACTCAGGCAGCGGTGGTCGCGAATGCCGCTCACGGTTTTGCGTGGGCGGTCCAGTGTGACTATCGAACAGAAAGCCCCTCCATGGCAGCTGATCCCTTTCATATTGGCGTCCTGTTTTCCGAGACCGGTGTCACCGCAGTGGTCGAGGAAACGCAGCGCCGCGCCGTCCTGATCGCCGTTGATGAAATCAATGCGGCGGGAGGGATCGCGGGGCGCGAAGTAAAGGCGCTGGCCAAGGATCCCGGATCCGATCCGCGCCGCTTTCGCCATGATGCGAACGCCCTGCTCGATGAGGGCGTCGAGATCATCTTCGGGTGTTACATGTCCTCGGAGCGCCGGGCGGTTCTGCCGCTGATCGAGCAGCGCGAGGCCTTGCTCTTCTACCCCACGCTCTATGAGGGCTTCGAGTTCTCGCCGTCCTGCATCTATTCGGGCGCGGCGCCCAATCAGAACAGTCTCAGCCTCGCGCGCTACCTGACGGACAAGGTGGACGACCGGTTCTTCTTCGTCGGCTCCAACTACGTCTTTCCCTACGAATCCAACCGGATCATGCGGGATCTGCTGCAGAACCGGGGCGCGACCATCGTGGATGAGCGCTACCTGCCGCTGCATCCGAGCCAGCAGGAGGTGGACGAGGTCGTGGCCGAGATTGCGCGGCGCGCCCCGGTCACGGTGTTCTCGACTGTCGTGGGGGACGGGGCGACGCTGTTCTATCAAGCCTATGAGCGCGCCGGCTTCGATCGCGCGGCGATGCCGATTGCGAGCCTGACGACAGGCGAGCCGGAACTCTGCGCCATGGGAACGGCGGCGGCCGAGCAGCACATCACCGCAGCCCCCTATTTCAGCACCGTTGCCCGGGGTGAGAGCCAGGCCTTCGTCAATCGCTACCGCGTCAAATACGGGGCGGAGGCGCCCATCTCGGCCTGTACGGAGGCCGCCTACTTCCAGGTCCATCTCTTTGCCGAAGCAGCCCGGCGCACCGAAGGCGCGCGGCCGAAGGATATCCTGAGCGCCTTGCCGACCTTCACGCTTGATGCGCCTCAGGGCCCCGTGCGTGTCGATCGTCGAACCAACCACACCTATCTCTGGCCGCGTCTGGCAAGCGTCGGGCCGGATGGGGCTTTCCGGATCATCGAGGAGGCGCGGGCGCCCGTGCGGCCAGACCCTTACATGATCGAGCCGGAACTCGTGGACTGGGCAGGCGCCTCGGTCGCGGAATAGGCCCGGGGGGCACGAAGGATGGCTCGCCTGCAACTGCGTGATCTGCGCGAGCTCTCGGTTGCCGTGGTCCATCCCTCCGATGGCGATGGGGCGATCGTGCTTGAGCAGCTGCGTCGGATCGGCTGTCGTGTGGAGGCGGCCTGGCCGCCGCCGCGGTCGCTGCCGGCTCATGTGGACGTGGCCTTCATCGCCATCTCCCATGATCATCACGCGGCACTGAAGCGGATGCTGAAGCGGGCGGCCGGGTCGGAGCCGGCGGTGATCGCGCTCGTGGACTACGAGAACCCCGCAATGCTGCAATTGGTCCTCGATATCGAGGCGGTGGCCGTCGTCTCCAAGCCCGTTCGCGCCTTCGGACTTTTGACAAACCTTGTCGTGGCGCGGAATGCAGCACTCGAGCAGCGCGTGCTCAAAGAAAAGATCCGGCGCTTGGAAGGCCGTATTTCGGGGCAGAAGAAGATCGCAAAAGCGAAGTCTATCCTCATGGAAACGCAGGGGATTTCGGAGAAGGCAGCCTATCGCACGATCCAGTCTCAGGCCATGTCCAAGCGCTGCTCCATCGAGGAGATGGCAGTTGCAATAATCAACGCGAACGACCTCTTGTCCTCCCGCGTTAACGATGCATAATCATGAGGCACGCAGGTCAATGGCGCCCTGCGGAGCGGCAGTGAAAGCCTCGGCTCGGATCTGACAGGTCCGAACGGGGCTTTTTGCGTTTCCGGCACGTGACGCCTTTCGAGGTGTTACGCCCGTGCCGGCGCGACCCGGGCAGCGTTGCCCTCTGTGATCGGCATTCGGGTCGGTGTGTGTGATGCGCGCCTGAGATGCCCGAAGCCTCCCCCGATCCCTGCAAGACGACTGCCGGCACGCGGCCACCAACCCCGCCGGCGCCTCAGTTCCCAATGATCGGATCCGGATCAACCGGGCCGCTCGCTACCGACACGGAGACAATCATGACCCTCGATCGTCGTAGATTCATCAAAAACACCAGTGCCCTCGGCGCGGCCGCCGCGCTTGGCCCGTCGCTTTATGCGTCCACCGCACGTGCTGCGGACGAGATCGAGGTCGGCGTGCTGTTCTCGCTGACGGGCGGTCTCTCGATCGTCGAGAAGTCGCTCGCCGACGCCACGATGATGGCGATCGACGAGATCAACGCCGCCGGCGGTGTGATGGGCAAGATGATCAAGCCGATCATGGAAGACGGCGCCTCCGATCCGAAGACCTACAACGAAAAGGCCTCGAAACTGGTCATTCGCGACCGTGTGCCGACGGTCTTCGGCTCCTACACCTCGGCCAGCCGCAAGGCGGTGCTGCCGGTCTTTGAGCGGCGCAAGAACCTCTACTTCTACCCGACTTACTACGAAGGCTTCGAGTGCTCGAAGAACGTGGTCTACACGGGCGCGGTGCCGAACCAGCAGCTCTCCAACTTTATCCCCTGGATCATCAACACGCTCGGCAAAAAGAAGTTCTTCATCGTCGGCTCGAACTACATCTATCCGCGCGAGATGGCGAAGGTCTCCAAGATCCTGATGGAGCAGAACGGCGCCGAGTGGGTGGCGGATGAGTATCTCGAGCTCGGCCATTCCGAATGGGGTGCGATGGTCTCGCGCATCAAGGACTCGGGCTGCGACGTGGTGCTCTCGAACGTGGTTGGTGACTCGGTCGTCGCCTTCTACCGCGAGTTCAAGAACCAGGGCCTGACCCACGATAAGCTGCCGATCTGCGCCACCGTGACCTCGGAGATCGAGATCGCGGCCATGGGTGCCGAGTTTGCCGTCGGCAGCTACACCTCCTTCCCATACTTCCAGGCCATCGACACCGACATCAACGGGGCCTTCATCGAGCGCTACCGTGCGTTCGTGAACGACGCCTCGGCGGTGACCCACCACGCGCTTGAGAGCAGCTACTTCCAGGTCTTCCTCTGGAAGCAGGCGGTGGAGAAAGCAGGCGAAGCGACGCCAGACGCCATCCGCGAGGGTGTGAAGGGCCAGGTCTTCGATGCGCCGAACGGCAAGGTCACGATCGATCCGGAGAACCTGCACGCCTACCTGACGCCGCGCATCGCGGAATGGGGCGCCGACGGGCAGGGGACGATCATCGACGAGTACCCCGATCCCATCCAGCCGCTGCCTTACGTGGCCTATGGCGAGACGGGCGACAATCTCTTCTGCACCGCCTCCGGTCTCGACACCACCAAACTCTGAGCCTGCCTGCGCCCGGCCTGGCCGTACCGCCATGCCGGGCGCCTTCCCGACCCCCTAGGGAACCGCTCGGAAGGGAGAGCATGACCGAGATCCTATTCATCGGCCTGTCGCTATCATCGATCTTGCTCCTGATCGCGCTCGGCCTGTCGATCACCTACGGCGCCATGGGTGTGATCAACATGGCCCATGGCGAGCTGGTCATGATCGGCGCCTATACGGCGGTGCTGGCCGGCATTTATCTCGGGCTCAACCTGTTCCTGGCGCTGCCGCTGGCCTTCGTCACGGCGGGCGCTGTGGGGCTCTTGATCGAGCGGCTGGTGATCCGGCGCCTCTATGGCCGGATCATCGACACATTGCTCGCCACCTGGGGGGTGGCGATCCTGCTGCAACAGGCGATCCGGCTCGAGTTCGGGCTCGCCTTCTTCGACATTCACGTCGATGGCTTGGGGCCGGGTCTTCAGAACATGGCCGTGCCGGCCTTCCTGACCCAGCCCTTCGACCTAGCGGGCATGACGATCCAGCCCTATCGCAGCTTCATCATCGTGCTGACGTTGCTGCTCACGGGGCTGACCTGGTTCCTGATGTATCGCACCAGCCTCGGCATGCAGGTGCGCGCGATCATGCGGAACCCGCAGATGGCAGCGGCCTGTGGGATCGACGTGCGCCGCGTCTCGATGCTGACCTTCGCCTATGGCTCGGGGCTGGCGGGCGTTGCCGGTGTGCTGCTCGCGGGCTTCAAGACCGTGCAGCCGGATATGGGATCGAACGTGGTGGTCGACGGCTTCCTTGTCGTTGTCGTCGGCGGGGTCGGGAGCCTTTTCGGCACGCTCGCGGCGGCCGGGCTCCTCGGTCAGATCAACGGCGTCATCGCGGTCCTCAGCAACGACATTCTCGCCCGCGCCGTCGTCTTCGGGGTCGTGATCCTGCTGATCCTGTGGCGGCCGCGGGGCCTGTTTTCCATGCGGTCGAGGTGAGGACATGAGCATTCGCTTCACAACGCGCGGCATCGCCGAGGTCTTTGCCTACGGGGGCTTTATCGCCGCGATCCTGCTCCTCCCGCTGGTCATGGACGATGTCTTCTGGCTGAACCGGATCGCCAAGTACCTCGTTCTCGGCATGCTCGGCGTCGCGATCGCGCTCTCTTGGGGCTATGCCGGCATCCTCAACCTCGGCCAGGGGCTCTTCTTCGGCCTCGGCGCCTACATGGTCGCGATGTCGCTCAAGCTGCAGAGCTACACCAGCCTGCAGCAGGGCTCGGACGAGCCGGTGCCGGACTTCATGCTCTGGAACGCTGAGCCGGGCGCGCCCACCGAGCTCTGCTGCATCGTGCCGGGCTCCTGGCTCTGGATCCCGTTCCAGGCGCAGTGGTTCGGGATGGTGATGGCGCTGGTGGTGCCCACGCTGATCGCGCTGGCGCTCGCCTGGCCGATCTTCCGCCTGCGCGTCTCCGGCGTCTATGTGGCGATCATCACGCTCGCCATGGTGCTGCTCGTCCGGCTCTTGATCATCGATGCGCAGCCGCTCACCAACGGGTTTAACGGGCTGACGGATCTCGGCTGGTTGACGATCAACGGCTTCGAGTACGACCCCTACCTGGTCGAGACCTACTACATCGTGGCGGTCTCGCTGACGGTGGTCCTCCTCGCCACGCGCTGGCTGATCTCGACGCGCGCGGGCCTCATCCTGCAGTCGACCCGCGATGACGCCAACCGCGCCCGCTACCTCGGCTACAACGTCGCCGCCTATCAGGTGTTCTTCTTCGCCGTCTCGGCCGGGATCGCGGGCTTTGCGGGCATGCTCTACGTGATCGCGTCCGAGTTCGCCTCGCCGAGCTTCATGGATCTCGCCTTCTCGATCTCCATGGTCGTCTGGGCCGCGGTGGGCGGGCGTGGATCGCTCCTCGGCGCCTGTATCGGCGCGATCCTGATCAACACGATCGAGGCGACGGCCAGCGAGACCGAGATGCTGCAGGAGGCCTGGAAAGCCATCATCGGCCTCGTCTTCGTGCTCGTCGTCCTGTTCCTGCCCCGCGGCCTTGCCGGCCTCGCGCAGGATGCCGTGTCGCTCATCACGCCGCAGCGCAAGCGCGAACGCGTGGCGGCCGCGCCCGAGCCGGCGGAGTGAGCGCGATGGTCAGCCACAGCATGCAGGGCAAACCCGCCCTCACGATCGATGGCCTCGGCGTTTCCTTCGGCGGCTTCAAGGCGGTCGACTGTTTCTCGACCGTGGTCAACGACGGTGAGCTGCGCGTGGTCCTCGGCCCCAATGGCGCGGGCAAGACCACGATGATGGACCTGATCAGCGGGAAGACGGCTTCGACCGAGGGCCATGTCTACCTTTTCGGGCAGGATATCACCAACAAGCCGGAGCATGAGATCGCCCGCGCCGGGATCGGCCGCAAGTTCCAGATCCCCAGCATTTTCCGCGATTTGCGGGTGCGCGAGAACCTGGAGGTTGCGGCGGTCAAGGAGACCTCGGTGCTGCGCAATCTGCGCCTGGGGATGAGCCGGCCTGAGCGGACGCGCATGGAAGAGGTCATCGAGCTGACCCGCCTCGGCGACGTGCTCGAAACCCGCGCTGGCGACCTTAGCCACGGGCAAATGCAGTGGCTCGAGCTTGGCATGCTGATCGTCCAGGACGCGCGCGTGATCCTGCTCGACGAGCCGACGGCGGGCATGACCCAGGCCGAGACGCTCAAGACCTCGCAGATCATCAACGAGCTCAAAGGCAAACACACGCTGATCGTCGTCGAGCACGACATGGCCTTCGTGCGCGAGATCGCCGAGCGGATCACCGTCATGCACATGGGCAAGATGCTGGCCGAGGGGTCGATTGCGCAGATCGAGGGCAACGAGGCCGTGCGTGAGGCCTATCTCGGCAGCGGGGGGATCCACTGATGCTCGAGATCAGGGGTGTCGACAGCTATTACGGCCGCAGCCAGGTGATCCACGGGCTGAGCTTCTCGGCCGCGGACCAGAGCATCGTCGCGATCATCGGGCGCAACGGGGTCGGCAAGACCACCCTCCTGCGCACGATCCTGGGCCTGACCGACCGGTCCGAGGGGGCGATCCTGCTCGACGGCGAGGATCTGGCGCCGCTCGATACCTATGCCCGCGCCCGCGCCGGCATCGCCTATGTGCCCCAAGGCCGGCACATCATCCCGGACTTCACGATCCGCGATAACATCCTGATGGGGCGCTTTGCGGCGCGGAGCGGGGCGCGCGGGATCCCCGATCTCGTGGGCGAGTTGTTCCCTTACCTGATCGACAATCTGGATCGGCCCGGTGGCGTTCTCTCGGGCGGTCAGCAGCAGCAGCTCGCCATCGCCCGCGCGCTCGCGGCCGAGCCCAAGGTCCTGCTGATGGACGAGCCGACGGAGGGCATCCAGCCCAACATCGTCGAGCAGATCGAGAACAGCATCATCCGGCTCAACAGCGATTTCGGCCTCACGATCCTGCTGGTCGAGCAGAACGTGGGCTTCGCCAAGCGCGCGGGCCATGCCTTTGCGATGATGGAGAACGGTCGCTCGGTGGCCGCCGGTGCCATCGACACGCTGAGCGACGATCTTGTCGCGCGGCATATGGCGATCTGACGGGGCGGCGGACGATGGATCTCTACACCGCCATCCTTGGCCCCGCCGATGGGCCGGAGTTTGCCACGGCGCTCCATCGTCTCGAGCATCGCGAGGCGGTCGATTGGGTCGTGCTGCCCCGCGCCGACCTGCCGCGCCGGCGCCTGCGGGCAGTCAGCGAGCGGGGGCAGAGCGTCGCCATCGCGCTGCCCCGCGACGAGAAACTCTACGATGGCGCGGTTCTGCGGCTCGATGACGAGGCGGCGCTCGTCGTGAAGGTCGAGGCGGAGGACTGGCTGCGGGTCCGTCCCGCCGGGGCCGAGGCCGCCCTGCGCATCGGCTATCATGCGGGCAACCTCCATTGGCGCGTGCGCTTCGACGGCACCGATCTGATGGTCGCGCTGGAGGGCCCCGAGGATCGGTATCGCGCCCGGCTGGCGGATATGGTGGCCGAGGGCGTCTGCACGATCGTCGAGGAGGTCCCGGCATGACCGCCGCCTCGCTCCTGCGCATGCTGCAAACCGGCGACAGCGCCTTTCCCTCCGGCGCCTTCGCCTTCTCCAACGGGCTCGAGACCCTTCTGGCCGAGGGCGTTGTGCCGGAGCGGATGGGGCTCGCCGCGGTGTTGATGGAGCAGATCGCGCCCCGCTGGCTGAGCTTCGACCGGGCTTTCGTGCATGCCGCCATGGCAGCGGACGATGTGCCGGCTGTGGATCGGGACTGTCACCTGCGCCAGAGCGTGCCGGAGCTGGCCGCAGCCTCCCAGCGGATGGGGCGCGCGCTGCTGACGAGCCATGCGCGCATCGGCACGCTCGGGATCGACGGGTATCTGGCCCTCTCGCGTGAGACGGCGCCGGGTCATGCGCCTGTCGTGCAGGGGCTGGTGGGCCGCGGGCTCGGCCTTGGCGTCGAGGAGGCGGAGGCTGCCGCCTTTCATGGGTTGCTCTCGGGCTTTGCCGCCTCGGCGGTGCGGCTTGGCAAGCTCGGCGCGCTCAACGCTCAACGGCTCGTGGCCGAGGCGATCACCCGCTTCGCGCCGGCCTTCGAGACACCGCCCGAGCCCCCGTCGGCCTTCTCCCCTCTGGCGGATATCGCCGCCCAGCGCCGCGATCCGGCGGCGGTCAACTTGTTTGCGACTTAAGGCAGGAGCGCGCGCATGCTGCTGACACCCACCGAGCTCGAACGGCTCACGATCTTCACGGCGGCTGAGCTGGCCCGTAAACGCAGGGCCCGAGGTGCGCTTCTCAACTATCCGGAGGCGGTGGCGCTGATCTCGGATGAGATCCTGGAAGGCGCACGCGACGGCCGCTCGGTCGCCGATCTGATCGGCTTCGGCTCGACGATCCTGACGATGGCGGATGTCATGCCGGGGATCGCGGCGCTGATGCCCATGCTGCAGGTCGAGGCGACCTTTCCAGACGGCACCAAGCTTGTGACCGTGCATGATCCGATCCGCCCGGTCGAAGGCGCGGAGACCGCGCCGGACGAAATGCCGGGCGAGATCCGCGCCGGCGAGGGCGAGGTGGTGCTCAACGAAGGCCGTCCCACGACAACGCTGACCGTGCTCAACACCGGCGACCGGCCGGTACAGATCGGCAGCCACTTCCACTTCTTCGAAGTCAACAAGGCCCTCGAATTCGACCGCGCCACCGCTTTCGGCATGCGCCTCGACATCCCTGCCGGCACGGCGGTGCGTTTCGAGCCGGGTCAGTCGAAGGAGGTCACGCTCGTGGCCATTGGCGGCAATCGCCGCGTGGGCGGGCTCAATGCGCTGACCAATGGCCCGGTGACCGAGGAGGCCCGCGAGGCGGCCCTCGCCAAGGCCCGCGCGGCCGGTTTCAAGGGAGCCTGAGCCATGGCCACGATGTCACGCGCGGCCTATGCCGCCATGTTCGGGCCCACCAAGGGCGATCTGGTTCGTCTCGGCGATACCGGCCTCTGGGCCGAGGTCGAGCACGACTATGCCGTCTATGGCGATGAATGCCTGCACGGCGGGGGCAAGACGCTGCGCGACGGCATGGGGCTCGTCGCCGGCGCCACCAGCGCCGAGGACGGCGTGCTCGACATGCTGATCTGCAACGTCCTGGTGGTCGACGCGATGGTCGGCATCGTGAAGGGCGATATCGGGATCAAGGACGGGCGCATCGTCGGCATCGGCAAGGCCGGCAACCCGGACATCATGGACGGCGTCGACCCGCGCCTGATCGTGGGCGCGGCCACAACGGTGCGCGACGCGGAGGGCCTGATCGCCACCGCCGGTGCCATCGATGTGCATGTCCATTTCGACAGCGCGCAGCTGGTAGAGCACGCGATCTCGAGCGGGATCACCACGATGCTTGGCGGCTCGCTCGGGCCGATCACGGTGGGCATCGACAGTGGCGGGCCCTTTAACGTCGGCAAGATGCTGCAGGCGGCCGACCAGTGGCCCATGAACTTCGGCTTCCTCGGCCGCGGCAATGCGCACAAGCCCGAGGCCATGGTCGAGCAGATCCGCGCCGGCTGCATCGGCCTTAAGATCCATGAAGACTGGGGCTCGATGCCCGCGGCCATCGACTGCTGCCTGAGTGTCGCCGACGAGCTGGACTTCCAGGTTCAGATCCACACCGACACGCTGAACGAGAGCGG